>DQHV01000193.1 GCA_003524335.1 Candidatus Aminicenantota bacterium
CCCTCAAGCAGGTCCCCGCCTCCAAGCGCGGGCCGGCGCTGGAACGGGCCATCCAGGTCAGCGGCCTGGTTTCGGTCAAGGGCCGGCTCATCAAGAACATCTCGCGGGGGTTCAAGCAGCGGGTTGGGATCGCTCAATCCCTCATCCACAATCCCGATGTCCTGATCTTGGACGAGCCGACCATCGGCCTGGNNTCTCGACCCACATCCTGGCCGAGGTGACTCAAACCTGCGACGGCGTGGTGATCATTAATGAAGGCCGCCTGATGGCGTCGGGCTCGCTCGAGGAATTGACCGCCTCCTTCCACGAGAAGGATCGCATCATCCTCAGGCTCCGGAGAGGACATGAGGACGCCTTGACGGCCCTAAGGGCCATCCCGGGCGTCGAGAAAGTCTCCCGCCATAACGGCGAGCTGGCCGTCGAATGGAATCCGGGAAAGGACCTCCGTGAAAACGTTTCCAAGCTGGCCGTGGAAAAGGAATGGGGACTTTTGGAGATGCGAACCGCGGCCATGAACATAGAGGACCTTTACCTGCGNNCCAACCAGATGGTCTACACCCCCCTCTTTCACAACATGAGCATCATCTTGCTGCTTATGCTTCCCCTGCTGACCATGAGGCTCTTCAGCGAGGAAAAGAAGACCGGGACGGACGAGCTGCTGTACACCTCCCCGGTCAACGTCGGCCAGATCATCCTGGGCAAGTACCTGGCGGCGCTCGTGGTCCTGGCAGCGATGTTGGGGTTGACCGCTCTCCTCTCCTTGTTCAGCTTCGCCTACGGCAATCCGGAAGTGCCCCAGATCTTGAACGGCTACCTGGGGCTGTTGCTCGTGGGGGCGGCGTTTGTCGCGGCGGGGGTGTTTTTCTCCTCGCTCACTGAAAACCAGATCGTTTCGGCCATCCTGACCTTCGGCGCCCTGCTCCTGTTCTGGATCCTGAACTGGGCGGCCTACTCGGCCTCCGGGATGTGGAAGGACGCCCTCAACTATCTCTCCATCTTCCAGCACTTCGACGACATGACCCGGGGAATCCTTGACACCAAGGATGTCGTCTATTACGTCAGTTTCGCCTTCTTCGGACTCTTCCTGACCCATTCCGTGATCCAGTCCAGACGTTGGAGATAAGCCATGGAAACGATCAAGAAAAACCTCAACACCATCGGGGTGGCGCTCGTCGTTTTGGCCCTTATAGGCATGCAGATCTGGCCGCACCGTAAGACCGTCTTCCTGGTCATGGCCGTGGTCGGGGCAGCGGCCATCGCCGTCTACGTAAGTCTCAACCTGGCTTCGCTCAAAAGGAGCGTCAGCCGCAAGTCCTTCCTCTATTCGAGCAACCTCCTGCTCGTCGTCGTCCTTGTTTTGGCCATCCTCGTCCTCCTGAACTATTTTCTCTCGCGGCACAACTACAGGCTCGATTTCACCGAGGCCAAACTCCACAGCCTCTCCGACCAGTCCATCCAGGTCCTGAAGAACTTGAAGAAGGACGTCCAAATCAAGGGTTTTTTCCGGGAGGGCAATTACGGTCGATCCAAGCTGGAAGACCTGCTGAAAAATTACGGCTATTACTCAAAGAAGATCAAGTACGAGTTCATCGATCCCGATAAAAACCCCGGCCTCGTTAAGGCCTACGGTATCACCCAGGACGGGACGACAATCCTAGAGTCGGGAGGCCAGGAAAACCGCATCACTGCTTCAACCGAAGAGGACCTCACCAACGCCCTGATCAAGGCAACTCGAGTGAGCAAGAAAGTCATCTATTTCCTCGAGGGTCACGGCGAGCACAGCATCGAACAGACAGAAGACATCGGCTATTCGTTTGCCAAGGACGAGCTCCAAAAGCTCGGCTACGAGGCCAAGAAGCTGACCCTGGCGCTTTCCGAAACATTCCCTCAGGACTGCGCCCTCCTCGTCATCCCGGGGCCCCAGAAAGACCTCCTGCCCAACGAGCTGGAGACCATCCAGGCCTATATCTTCAAAGGCGGGCGTGTTTTCTTCATGGCCGACCCGGAGGTCGCCCCCGGCCTCGCCCCTTACCTGAGCCGCTTCGGCGCAAAACTCGAGGACGACGTGGTCGTGGACACGATCTCGCGCCTCTTCGGGGGCGACTATTTCATGCCGGTCGTCACCGAGTATGAAGCGCATGAGATCACCCGCAACTTCCGGTACGCGACTTTCTTCCCTTATGCCCGGTCCGTCGAACCGGTCGAACCGAAGCCGGAAGGCATTACGACATCACTCTTGGGCAAGACGAGCCCCAACTCCTGGTCCGAAAGACAGCTCGACCAGAAGCAGGTGACCTTCGACAAGGATAAGGACAAACAAGGACCGATATCCCTGGCCGTTGTGGCCACCGTCCAAGCCCGGGCCGAGGAAAAGAAAGCCGGAACTCAGGAAGCGGCCGGGCAAAAGGCCGAGCCGCAGACGCCCGAAAAACAAGGGAAAGAGGACGAGAAAAAGAGTGAAGAAATAAATCCGGAGGAAACGCCGGTCACAGAGCCCAAGAAGGAGGGCCGAATAGCCGTCTTGGGCGATTCCGATTTTGCCAGCAACAGGTACTATGGCCTGTCCGGCAACGGGAACTTCTTCCTCAATGCCGTCAACTGGCTGACCGAAGAATCCGACCTGATTTCCATCCAGCTGAGAACATCCTCGCCCCGGACCGTGCAATTCACGCCCTCGCAGGGCCGGCTGATCTTCTTCGTCTCTGTCGTTATCCTCCCCCTCATCATCCTCATCCTCGGGATTTCAGTCTGGCTAAGGAGAAGGTCGTTATGAAGCCCAAAACAACCCTCGTCCTCCTGGTCGTATTCGCGGTCCTCCTGGCGTCCGTGCTGCTCTTTGAATCCAGGAGCAAAGCCCGCAAGGAAACAGAAGAAAAAACCAAAAAGCTCGTCGACCTGGCTTCGGCGGACGTCGAGAAGATCACCCTGAAAAATGAGGGCGGAATTATCACCTTCAAAAAAGACGACAAAGGAGAATGGCTGATCGTCGAGCCGCTCGAAGCCAAGGCGGATGCCAGTGAAGTCAGCCGCCTGGCCGAGGACTTCTCCAGCCTTAAGTTCGAGCGCGTCATCGAAGCCGAAGGAGGCGATCCGGCCAAGTACGAGATCCCCAAAAAGGAGCTCACTCTCTGGTACAAAGGACAGGCTCAGCCCGTGAAGCTTCTCATCGGCATGGAGAATCCCCTCGACAGCACGCTCTTCGCCAAGAGAGAGGACGAAAAGAGGATCGTGCTCCTGGCCGGTTTTCTCAAGACCAACCTGGAAAAGAAAACGTTCGATTTCCGGCAGAAGGATATCTTCAAGTTCGAGCCGGAAGATATCGGCTCAATTAAGCTCAAGGCCAAAGAGATCTCCTGGCAGGCCCAGAAAAAAGAGGCCGAATGGTTCCTGGACAGCCCGGTGAAAGCGCTGGCCAAAAAGAGCCGGGTCGAAGAAGTGCTCAGGGCGCTCTCCAACCTGCGGGCCAAGGAGTTTGTCGCCGAGCAGAAGCAGGATGCCGAAATCGCTCAATTCGGTCTCGAGGAACCCGAATATGCCGTCGTTCTGAGCCTCCCGGCCAGGAACCAGGAGATCATGTTCTCCCTTCACAAACAGGACGACACCGTCTATGCGACGACTTCGGTCTCTACAAAAATCGTTACTGCCGAGGGACAGGTGCTGACCGATATTGAAAAGAAGGTCGAAGATCTCAGGGAAAAACAGGTCGTTGTCTTCAACAGCTGGGAGGCCAGCAAAGTCGGCCTCAGGAAAGGCGAGCTCGCTCTGTCGGTCGCCAAAGACAAGGACAACAAGTGGCTATTCGAGGGACCAGCCAAAGAGGAAGCGGATGGGTCCCGGGTGGAAACCTTCATCCGGAAGATCGAGAGCCTCGAGGCGGTGGAGTTCATCGACTCGCCTGCCGACCTCCAGACCTACGGTCTGGCCCAGCCTCAGGCCGAGGTGACCGTCTGGACCAAGGACGGAGAAACAGAGAAGGAATTCAAGGTCTTGGTTGGGACAGAAGATCCCGAGAAAAAGCAGGTCTTCCTGAAAAATCCAAAACTCGAATATCTGTTCCGCGTCGAAGCCGCCTTCCTGGACGAATTTCCCAAGGAGGCCAAGGACTGGAAGCCGGAGGCGCCGGAACAGAAAAAAGAGGACAGAAAGTAAGCCCGGTCTTCAGTCCGGCTCGAACGCAGCCTTGAAAAAAGAGCTCATCCGTTGGTATAAAGGCCATCACCGAGAACTCCCCTGGCGAAAGACCAAAGACCCCTATAAAATCTGGATTTCGGAGGTCATGCTGCAGCAGACCACGGCGTCCGCTGTGGTCCCCTACTATGAAAAGTGGCTCGATCTCTTTCCCGACATGAAAGCGCTGTCCCAGTCTTCTCAGCAAGAAGTCCTTAAAGCGTGGGAAGGACTCGGGTACTACCAGCGCGCCATAAACCTGCATCAGGCCGCCCGGACCATGTGCCGAAAGAACGTCTGCACTATCCCGGACAAATACGAGGACCTCATCGCTCTTCCTGGTGTTGGTCCCTACATTGCGGCGGCCGTTCTCAGCATCGCCTACGGACAGCCCTATCCCGTTCTGGACGCCAATGTCCGGCGGGTGGTTATGCGGCTGGCTGGGATACACGGTCAGTTCAGCCGCCGAACTGATAAAATCCTCTTCGGGAGGATCAAGGCCATTTTCCCGGCACGGAACGGCGGCGATTTCAATCAAGCCATGATGGAGCTCGGAGCCCTTGTCTGCAAGCCGAGGAACCCGGCCTGCCTTCTCTGTCCAGTCCAGCGATCCTGTCTAGCTTTTCAGCGCGGCGAGCAGGAGGTCATTCCCACACCTAGAAAGAGGAGTTGCCAGAAGATTGAGACCGTCGTCGGCGTCATCAGGGACGGCCGGCGCTACCTGATCCAGAAGAGACCTCCCCAAGGCCTGCTGGCCGGTCTCTGGGAATTCCCGGGCGGAAAGCGAGAGAAAGGAGAAACCCTCCGCGCCGCTCTCCACAGGGAGCTCCGGGAAGAGCTCACAGCTGAAGTGAAAATCGGCCGGCGGCTCCTCACAGTCCGCCATGCCTACACCCGGTTTCTAGTAACCCTTTTCGCTTTCGAATGCGAGCTCATCAGCCGCCCGAAATTTAGGAAAGGAAGCCCCCGCTGGGTCTTCCTCAAGGCCATGAAGCGCTATCCGTTCCCCTCCGGAAGCGCCAGGATCGTCCGTTTCCTGGAAGACACAGAAAGCAGAAGAGAGCGCAGCCGGTTGACGGGTTGAAAGACATGGACGTCATCTACGAATTCGTCCCCTACGGAGAACGGTTCGATCCGCAGCCGGCAACCATCGTCCTGGACGTGGGGATGAGGACTGTCCCCGGAGTCATCGACCACCACCATCCGGAAGCCGAACCCGAATGCACGGCCTCCCTGATCGCCAAGCATCCGGAGTTCGTCCTCGACCATCTCAGCTCGTTTCGAGCGTCGCTGAAGGAAGGCCCCTTGACTCCCCTCCGCATCATCACCCATCGGCTGCCAGATTTCGACTCTCTCGCCTCGATCTTCCTGACCCTGAAACTCCTGGAGACGGGAAGGATCACCCCTTCGCTCGAGAGGATCGCCCGCTACACGCGGATGGTCGATTCGGCATCCCTTCCCAAAGAGATCGAACTGTCGTCAACACCCTATTCCATCCTGCGCGCCCTCTTCTCCGGGGCCAGGAAAGCGGAGGCAGAGATCAATCAGGAGCGCCTGGCCGAAGGCCTGAAATTCATGCGCTTTCTCTATGCCAAGTCTGAGGAAGGCTACGAGATCGAGGAGAACCGCCGCCTGTTTTCCGGGATCGACCGCTATGAGCGGGCGATCCGAAAGGTCGAGAACGACTACTTTCAGTACCTCGACGACCTCAGCCGGGCGGAAAAGATTGTCGTGGACCTCCCCTTCTCGAACCAGACGGGCAGGAAGAAAGTGGACGGGCTGATTGTCCGGAACCCCACGAGCTTCCTCCTCAAAGAATGGTCCCGCCGCGATCTCGTTCAGTCGTCACTGAAGAAAGGTTTCTCTCTTCTGGTTACGAGCTTCGGCGGCCAGAGACACATCCTGGGCGTCGACCCGGAAATGGGAGTGAACCTCCGAGGTCTGGGCGGGCTCCTCAATCAGAAAGAAGCGGAGAGGAGAGAGGCTCAAGGCAAACCCTTAACCTGCCGCTGGTACGAGGGCAATTGTCCCTTCTTCAATTACCGGATCATCGACTCGCCCCAGGACGGGACGGCGCTCAATCACAAAGATGTCATCGCTTGCCTCTGGACATTCAGCCAAAGCCTTCCCTAGGCCATCAAGCTTCAGCCTCTTCTTGCCCCGCACCTCGGTCACCCCCGCATTTTGGAATCACCAGAGGATGGTTTCGGCCAGGCCGTCCAGAGCCTAGACCGCCTGGAGAAGTNNGGACCGCCTGGAAAAGTCAGGGCGTCGGGGAGGCACGATGCTGAAACACGAGGTCGGCCAGCCCGTTGGCGATGGCGCGGACGATCTCATCGGGCACGCCGTCGGGTGCGGAGGACTGGAGCCGCAAATCGATCGGGTTGTTGACGTAGTCCACGACCACGAAGAGGCCGGCCGCGGTCAAGGCGATTTCCGTGGAGAACAGGTCCAAGCCGCAGATCCGGGCGATGGTGAGAGTGGTCGAGGCGAGAGGCCCCAGCCCGAACTTCTCCTCCTCTTCCACTCTTACCGGAGCATAGACGTGGGTCATCATGTCCCACCAGCACGGATAGATCTTGCCGCCGCAGTAGAAAACGCGAAACCAGGCCTGCCGGCTGGCCAGTTCAGCGGGTCTTATATGGGCCTGGAGGAGGTAGTAATCATGAGGATAGGCCTGCCTCGCTTCGAGCACCTGGCCGAATGAGGAGACTTCGAAAACGACGCCCTCGCCTCCTCCGCCGTGGGCCGGTTTGACGATGAATTTCTCACCGAGAGGGCTGAGGTCAGGAGGGGAAACATGGGGTTGCTGGCTGTGGGGAGGCAGGATGATCGTATGAGGAGTATGAATCCCGGCGGTGATGAACTCCAGGTGCATCGAAGCCTTGTTGACGGCATGGACAGCCCGATCGTGGGCGTTTATCTCGAAGACGTGATGTCCTGCCACCCATTCGACCAGGGGGGCGAATCGGGGATCGGCCTCCGCTGCCCTGTCCAGGAAGGCAGTGAACATCGATCCCCCGTCAGCCAGCGATTGGAGCGCCACAGAAAGGCTGATCGGAGTAACCTGCCAGAGACTGAGGCCTAGGGATAAGCAAGCGGTTTCCAGAATCGCGACAAAGTCGCTGTCATACTCCCAATTCCAAGCCAGGCATAGATCGTAGGGCGTCATTGTCAGGCGCTTTTCATGGACCGAAATAGGATCTTAGGGCTCGAAGCGCGTTGAGAGTGACCCATCTGCTGCCGGGTTTTCCCTTCTGCTCGATGTTCTCCGGGAATAAGAGCCAAGGCAAGGGGTTAGACTCGAGAATTGGGAGAGCTCCTTATAACGGTCTCTTCAGCAAGCGGATGTCGTCGACCCAGAAGGTGCCGGCGCCCTCGCTGACAACGTTCAATTTCACGTTGTCAGGGTTCTCACCGGCCTTCAGGAAGAACGGGATCTCCATCGAGGTCCAGTCGTTCGTCCCGCTGAGCGGAGAATCCAGGCCCCGGGAGAAGAACTCTCCCTTGCCCTCGAAATGGCACCACATCTCCAAGTAGACTCGGCCTTGAATCCCCTCTGTCCGCAGCATGGCCTGATAGACGAGAGTCGATTCCTCGATCTCTATGTCTCCCGTTTCAAGCAGGCGGATGACCGAAGGTTCGGTCAGGTTGAACTTCAAGGACCTCTTCCCCTCGTTTTTCACCTGGGCGTCGATTTGGACGCCCGAAAGATGAATGATTCCCTCCAAGCTATCGCAAGAATATTTTTTGATCAGGAGGGCTTCCCTGGAAGTCCTGGAGCAGGACACCTTAAGCCCCGCGATCAGGACGCAGACGAGGATCACCAAGATTCTCAGTTTCATATTCCTCCCCTCCTTCCTAGCGTGCCCCTCTCCTCCGGGAGGCGTTCTTTCGTTCGTGGGCGAGAAGCCATTCTTTTCGCCAGAGTCCGCCTCCGTAACCGACCAGCCGGCCGTCGCTTCCGATGACCCGATGACAGGGAATGATGATGGATATGGG
>DQHV01000021.1 GCA_003524335.1 Candidatus Aminicenantota bacterium
CGGGGGGGGGATTGCCTGGCCCAAGCGCTTCGGACCCGGCCTTCCGGTTCCCAAGGACCTGGACTGGGATCTCTATCTCGGGCCGGCGCCCGAAATTCCCTATACCGGAGACACGGGGCCGCATCCGTTCGATATCGGCGAGCTCAACTGGGGCCAGCACCATTATGATGTGGTGCAGTGGGCGACTGACTCCGACGCAACAGGCCCGGTGGAGCTCTTTGTGGAGGACGGCCGCACGAATTATCGGTATGCCAATGGTGTCGTCGTCTATGGGAGGCCCTACCCCGGTGAGCCGATCGGCGGTGAGGGCGGCGCCGTCTTCGTCGGGAGCGAGGGCCGGATCGCCGTGGACCGCAATGCCCTGGTTTCCTANNTGTATCGTCCGCGAGCCGCTACACCCGAACGAAGTCCATCTTTATCGGAGCGACAGCCACTCGGGAAATTTTCTGGAATGCGTGCGGACTCGCAAACGGCCGATCTCGGATGCCGATATCGCCCACCGCTCGGCCAGCGCGCTTCTCCTGGGCGGCGTCGTCAAGCAGCTCCAGCGCCCGCTTCGGTGGGACCCGGCGCGGGAGGAATTCAGCGGCGACGACGAAGCCAACCGGATGCTGTCGATCGCCCAGCGCGCGCCGTGGGGCGCCTGAGGGGAGAGCCGACATGAATAGGATCATCCCGAAGAGGGCCATCCCGGAGACTTCTGTCCTGGCGCTGACTTTGTCTTTCTGCATGGCAGCAGTCGTTACTTTTTGCTTTACCCCGACTCTAGCCGCGGCTCAATCCAGAGACGAGCAGCAACTGCTGAATATTTTGAAATCCAACGCATCGTTTCAAGAGAAGGACGCGGCCTGTGCCGAGCTCAAGCGCGTCGCCACGGCCCGGTCTGTGCCCGGGCTGGCTGAGCTTTTGACAGATGACGCGCTTTCTCACTCGGCGCGCTACGCGCTGGAATCGATGCCGGCGCCGGAGGCCGGAATCGCTCTGATCGCCGCGCTGGACAAGGCCAACGGCCTGACAAAGGCGGGGATCATCCATTCGCTTGGCCGGCGCAGNNAGGGAAGAGGCGGCAGTCCTGAAGATCACCCGCTTGCTCGTCGACCCGGATTCCTCCGTCGCCTGCGCCGCGGCGGCGGCGCTGGGGCGAATCGGCGGTGTCCGAGCAGTTGGCGGATTGTTTGCCGTGCTCCGGGATATGCATAGGCCACAACCGAGAATTGCCATCCTCGACGCTCTGCTCGAGGCCGCGAACCTGGGGCTCGCCGAAGGCGGTCGGGACAGAGCTTCCGCTGTTTTTGAGAAATTGTATGCGATTCCCGCTCCGGATAACATCCGTAGGGCGGCCTATCGCGGCCTGATGGCCTCTGCCGACCAAGGGCGGGCGCTTGAACTCATAAAGACAGGCATCCTAAGCGATGACGTCCCGATTCGGACGGCTGCGCTTGAAATGGCCAGAGAAGTTGAGGGCCCCGAGGCGGCGCAGGTTTTACACGGAGCACTCGAAAAAGTGGAGCCCCCGATCCAGGTTGCGTTGATCGAGGCGCTACGGCAGCGCGGCCATACGGCCGCCGCCACGGTGCTCACCGCCATGGCCAAGAGCCCCGAAGCGGAGGTGCGCGTCGCCGCCCTTGGTGCGCTGGGCGACCTTGGGGACGACAAGGCCGCGGCCGTCCTCCTTGAAGCAGCCGGATCGGCTGATGAAGCAGAAAAAAGAGCGGCCCGCCAGGCTCTTCTTGTATTGCGTCATGGCGACATAACCAGGGCGCTGATTTCGTATCTCAAATCTGGCCAGCCGGCTGCACAAGCGGAGGCGGCTCGCGCTCTGGCCGGCCGGGGCGACGGGGAAGCCGTGGCCGATCTTATGGTCGTGATCAACAAGGGCTCCGACCCGGCCCGAAAGGCGGCCTTCCTGACACTTGGACAACTCGCGGATGCGGCGCAGATAGCGTCCTTGGTCCGTTTGGTCGTCGAAGCTGGGGACGAAACCACCCGGACCCAAGCGCGCGACGCCTTGCGAACAGCGCTCCACCGGCTCCATGGTTGGGGCATCCATATTGATGCCGAACCCATCGTCGCAGGACTTGCCGCCGGCAATTCCCAAACGTGTGCGGCCTTGCTTCAGGCGGCGGCCGCGCTCTCGGATGCCCGAGTTCGGGATGTTCTCCGCAGCTCTTTGAAGGACGCTGATAAAAGCCTGCGCGATGCAGCCGTCCTTGCCCTTTGCGAGACGGGCGACCCTGAGCTTCTTCCGGATCTCTTGGGCTTGGCGAATGAGGCCGCCGATCCAGGCCTCCGCATTCAAGCCGTTCGCGGATACATTCGACTGGCGACAGAGAGAGGGAGCGCGGAGCTGGCTGACGCGCAGCGCATAGAAGCGCTCAGGAAGATTTTGCCGACGACCACCCGGCCCGAGGAGAAATGGCTGATGCTCTCCGGCCTGGCCAAACTCCCAGACCCCGTAGCTCTCGAGCTCGCGCTGATGATGCTCAAGGATGCCTCGACGCGGGCCGAGGCCGCTCAGGCAGTGATCGAGATCGCCGCCGGACTCAAGGCATCCCGTCCCGGACCAGCCCGCGATGGCCTGAGAAAAATCCTGGCCGTCGCCTTAGAACCTTCCCAACGCGAATCCGCCGAAAAAGTCCTCGCCGAAGTCAACGCGCTGGCCGGACTCCCTCCGACTCCCGCCTTCAGCCGCTATAAACTAGATGGCGCATTCCGGAGCGAGGGCGTCGCTGTGGCGGACTTCGACCGCGACGGCCGGCTCGACATCGCCACCGGGAACATCCTTTACTTGGGACCGGACTGGAGGCCTCAGTCGATGCTCGGCTCGCCTAAGGAGTATAACCCCGAAGGCTATAGCGAGGAGTTTTTATGCTTCGCCGAGGAACTCGACGGCGACGGCTGGATGGACCTGGTCGTGGTCGGCTTCCCCGGCGCGAAAACCCGTTGGCTGCGAAACCCGGGCCATCCGGGGGAGCCTTGGAGGGAATACACAGCCGTTGAGAAGACCGGCAACGAAAGCCCCGATTGGACTGACGTAGACAACGACGGGCACAAAGAATTGCTTTTCGTATCCGAAGAGGGGACGGCCCTGGCCCGCCCGGGTGTCGATCCGACGAAGCTTTGGTCTATCCACGTCATCGCCGGAACCAGGGATCCAAGGCCAGGGCACGGCCTGGGCACGGGGGACATCAACGGCGACGGCCGTGATGACATTGTCTGCCCCGAGGGCTTCTGGGAGGCGCCCGCCGCACCTGCGAGTGGGCCGTGGGTTTTCCACAAAGTCAAGCTCGGGTTCGAGGCCCCGGCGCAGATGGTGGTCCTGGATGTCGATGCCGACGGCGATGCGGACGTTGTGAGCAGCGGCGCCCACCGCTATGGCCTTTGGTGGTATGAGCAGACCAGGGAAGGCTGGAGGCCTCATGAGATCGATAAGGCGATTTCTCAACTCCATGCCCTTCATGTCGCCGATATTAATAATGACGGCCTGCCGGACTTCGTAACCGGCAAGCGGTTCTGGGCTCATCGGGAAGGCGATGATGGGATCGAAGACCCGGCGGTCGTCTGCTGGTTCGAGCTGAGCCAAGAAGGCGGCCGGCCGTCCTGGATCCGCCATGACATCGACTCGGACAGCGGCGTCGGCCTGCACTTCCAGATCGCCGACCTCGACGGCGACGGCCTCCTTGATATCGTCACCTCTAACAAAAAAGGGGTTAATGTCTTTTTGCAGAAAAAAGCGGCCGGCCGGTGATTTACTTCAGCTTCAGGACGCCTTTTTCTACGGCCTCATCGAGCAGCCCCTTCACCGAGTCCAGGGTGACGGTGCCGTAATAGAATTCCCCCGCCGACAGGGCTTCGGCGTGAACGGCCCGATAGATATCGAGGAATGATCTCTTGCCGTCGACAAAGCCGTAGCATTCTCTGGCCATGATGGGATGCAGGCCCGGCCAGGCGGTGGAAAAACCTCGTTTCTTGAAATATTCGTCTAAGGATTCGACGTTGACCGGCACGCGGCTGGCCAGGTCTCTTTCCTGAGCCGTGAGAATGGGTAAGGGGAGTCTTTTCTGGCCGGAGAGGCGGAAGTAGACGGCATCCAGCTCTCGAACGAGGCCGGGAGCCAACTCCGCGATTCGCTTGGCCCTCTCTTTGGCGAACGAAGCATTCGCTCCTCCCGGAGCGGCAAAAATCAGGGTGGATTCGAGAGCCTGGACTTCCCGGGCCGCCGCCTGTTCGACCAGGTTCCTGGCTTCGAAGTAGGATCGGGTATAGTCGCCTGCCTTTCTGTCGCGGATGTGACCGAGGGCCTTGCTCAGGTCACGCCCGAGCCTCTGGAGGGCCCGGGAATAGACTTCGTTCGCCAGCAAGGGGACATCTTCATCTCCGGCGTTGGCGACGAACAACGCGACGGCCGCCGTGATGAAGGCGTTCCGCTTCAACTGCGTGGGGTCGATGTTCGGGAGGTCGTCATCCGAGGTGTGAAAGTAGGGATCGGGGGAGTTGATCAAGGCAACGCCCGGGATGCCGATCATCCGCTCGCAGAATACATCGTGGTCCGAGCCGTCGCTGAAGGGAATCACCATGGCGCTAAACCTTTCCCTCGAGCCCAGGAAAGAGAGGATGGGTTTTGAAAACGGCTGCGCTGTCCCCGCCTCCTCCGCGGCCAAGAAGCCGGTATGGGAAAGTATGACATATTCCGCGATCGACTCGATGACCTCGTTCAGATAGCTGGGGATGGAATACGGCGTCCGGATGATGTGCTGCACGCGGGAGCCCATGCTTTGCCTGGCGCCGACCATGTCCAGGTTGATGTTGGCGAGCATATTTCTCANNATATTTTTCCGTTCTCCCGGATTCTCTCGGAAATATTGATACTCGGACCAGTGTTCGTTCGGCCACCAGAAAACGATATCCCTTTTCGGCTGGGGAATTTTCCCCTCTTTCACCAGAATGCGAATCGCCCGGCCGACCTCCAAAATGCCGGCGCAGCCGCTCCCGTTATCGTTGGCGGAGGTCTTTTCCTCGTCCAGGTGCGCGGTCAGGACAATGTCTTGGTCATGAATCTCCGAACCGCCCAGCTCCGCCCAGAGGTAAGCCTGCTCAGCCGGTTCGTGTATCTGAGTCTCGATATCCACCCGGACTTTGACCGGCCGATGATCAGACCGCGCTTTTCTGAGGACATCCTGAAGCCAGCCGTACTGCCGGGCGGAAATCATGAAAGCCCAGGGCTGGGCCTTACCCTCAGGGTAGCTCGGCGGGACCTTGATATAGCCGACCTGATCAGGAGTATCATACCTGCTCTCGGGATGGATTGTGGCGGATGAAACGACGCCCGCTGCCCCCCTCTCCCAGACGGCATTTCTTATAGCTAGGCCGGGCGGCGAGGTGGTCAAGACGACTTTGCCGGCGACATCGACGCCGCTAAAGTCCTCCGGAATCGAGCCGTGGCCGATATCGACGAGCTCTGCCGTCAAATGGGCCGACCGGCTCCAGACGGCCAGAGAGACGGATACATCTTCGAAATCGGCCAGCTTGATCTCCTCGGGTTCGACCAGCCACAGTCTGGCGGAAACAGGATCCCAGCTGATTCCGCCTTCAAACTTCTGCCGGACGACTTGAACATTTTCCAATGCAAACGACTTGGCCAGTCCGGCCAGCATGTTGGCAGCCTCGACGTAAGCCCGGGAACCCATGATCCGGTGGTACGGAGTGAGCAAGCGCACGTAATTGTAAGCCCTGTCTCCCGAGATCTCGTTTTTTAGGATACGGGAGAGATTCTCGGGAATGAACGGACTTTCTTGGGAATGGACGGCAGGCGGCCGCACAAATCCCATTAGGCCCAGCAAGACAAGCAGTCGAACGATCCGCGGATTAATCATGGCTGACCTCCTTAAGGAGCCTGAAAATAGTCAAGGGCCGCCCTTGCCTTCGGCCAGGCTGACGACGGCTTCGTTCTTGAAGGGCTTATTTCAAGAACAATTCTACGACCGGCACGGTGACGGCCGACTGCAGGACGGGGAGGCGGAGAATGATGGCGTTGCCCTTCTCTCCCTTCCTTTCTTCTGTGAAAAAACCGATCTCGCCGGCGCGGCTCTGGTCAACGAACTTGATCTCGGAGGCGTCGTTTAGGAGCTGGGCGTAGGCGACGTGACCGGCGAAGCCGTCGAGATAGAGTGCACCCATCGGCCACTCAAGGACATGAACGTACAGGCGCTTGGCCGTCGGATTATAGGTCAACAGGCAGTTCTGCGGTGTCTTGAACTCATCCGGTGCTTGAGTGCAGCCATAGATCGAGCGGCTGTGGCTCTCCATCCAGGCGCCGATCCCTTCCAGCCGTTCTTTGGCCCGGTCGTCGAAGGTGCCGCGGGCGGTCGGCCCCACGTTGAGGAGCAGGTTGCCGCCCTTGCTCACGACCTCGATGAGCATCACCACGAGCTGGCGGACGCTCTTCCACGTCGCTTCATCGCGGTGGTATCCCCAGGATCCAGAGAATGTCTGGCAGGTCTCCCAGGGAACCCGCTTGCCATCCACTTTTAGCCATTCCTGGGGCATGAACTGCTCGGGCGTCCTGTAGTCCCAGCCGCCTGGGACATCGAGGAGGTCGAGACGGTCGTCGACGATGATCTGAGGTTGAAGTTCGCGGATCATCTTGAGCAGCTTTTCCGACTGCCAGTCGTTCCGGCCCTTGCCGTTTTCCCCGGGAAAAGAAAAATCCATGAAAAGGCAGTCGATCGGCCCATACTCCGTCAGTAGCTCGCGGACCTGGTTGTGCAGGTATTCGGCGTATTTCCGGATGTCCCGATTCGCCGCCTTTTTCTTGAATTCCAGGTTGTTGAACATCGGGTGAAACTTGTCCACCGGATACTCGGGATGATGCCAGTCGAGGAGCGAATGGTAGAACCCGACGCGGAGCCCTTCCGCCCGGAACGCCTCGACCATCGGCTTGATGAGGTCCTTGCCGCATGGCGTCTTGGTGGCTTTGTAGTCCCCATATTTCGAATCCCATAGGCAGAACCCTTCATGGTGCTTGGTGGTGATGACGAAGTATTTCATGCCGGCGGCCTTGGCCAGACGCGCCCATTCCTTGGGGTTGTAGAGGTCAGGGTTAAAGTGATCGAAGTACTTTTGATAGTCCTCCTCGGTGACCGCCTCGTGCTGCTTGACCCATTCGTGCCGGGCCGGCAAGGCATACAGGCCCCAGTGGATGAACATGCCGAAGCG
>DQHV01000382.1 GCA_003524335.1 Candidatus Aminicenantota bacterium
CGGCCGAGTGGGCGACCTCGACCCCGGCCCGGCGCAAGGACCGCTGGAGATGATTGGTCAAATCGCGATGGGACAGGAAGCGGGCCAGACCACGCTTTTCATAAAAGGCCTCGTACCGGAGCGGCCGGTCCGTCCTCCTGCCAAAAGAGACAGGCCTGGCTGCCCCACGCTGGGCAACGGGTGGAGGTGTTTTTGGGGGCCGCAAAGGGGAATCGCAGCCCCGGCACCGGCCGCAATCGTTGTCCAGGCAGGAGGCGGTTCTTTCCTCCCCGATGGCCTTTTCGAGCTCGGACAACAGGAACGCCTTCTTGATCCCGGTTTCGATGTGGTCCCAGGGAAGCACGGTACCCTTGTCCAGAAGACCGAGATAGGTCTGGTAGTCCATCCTCTCGGCAGAAAACGCCTCTTCCCAGTGAGAAAAATCAAACCGATCTTTCCAGCTGTCGAACCGGGCGCCTCTCTTCCAGGCCTGGACAAGGGCCGGTCCCAACCTCCGGTCGCCTCGGGAAAAGACCGCTTCCAGGACAGAGCTTCCTGTCGGGTGGGCCTTGATCGCCACCGACCGGAACCGGCTCAANNGTCGGCAGCCCGATCATGAAATAGAGCTTGAGGAGCCGCCAGCCTCTTCCGAATGCCGTGGCCGCAGCCTCCAGGATATCCTGGTCGTCGAGCTCCTTGTTGATGACGCGCCGCAGCCGGTCCGTTCCCGCCTCCGGGACCAGGGTGAAGCCCGTTTTCCGGACCTTGAGGATGTTCTCGGCCACCGCCGCGGACAGTCCCTTCGGCCGGAGTGAAGAAAGTGACAGCGAGATCTTTTTCCCGGAGAGCTCGTCCATGAGGGCGGTCACCGTCTCTTCGAGAAAGGGATAATCGCTGATGGAAAGCGCGGATAGGGAAACATCCGCGAAGCCCGTCGCCGCGAGGCTCCGCCGGACTTTCCTCCGGACCAGCGCCGGCTCCATGACACGAAACGGGAAATAGATACCGGTCGCTTGACAGAAACGGCAGCGCTGGGGACAGCCCCTGGCCACCTCGATGGTCACCCGGTCGAAGACGGCCTGGATATCGGGCACGACAATCGCCTCGGGATAGGAGGGCCTGCCCAGGCGCGCCTTGATCCTTTTCTTGATCCTGGCCGGTGCGCCGCTCCTGGGCCGGCGGGCCAAAAGGGCTGAGCCGGGGGGAAAGTAGCTTTCATAAAGACCGGGCACGTAAACCCCCGGGATTTCCGCCAGGCCGCTCAGGATATGCTCCCTTTTTGCTCCGCTCTTGCGGAGAGCGATGAATCTTTCGGCGATCTCGATGAAGGCGTCTTCGCCGTCCCCGATGAGAAAGGCATCAAAGATGTCGGACACTGGCTCCGGGTTGAAGGCGGCGGGGCCTCCGGCGAGCACCAACGGCGAGCCCTCTCCCCTGTCCGCTGCAAGGATAGAAACGCCGCCGAGGTCGAGGACGGTCAAGATGTTGGAATAGTTGAGTTCGTAGAGGAGCGAGAACCCGAGGATGTCGAACCTGTCGAGAGGAAGCTGGCTCTCCAGGGAAAAGAGGGGGAGCCGGCTCGAGCGCAGGCCCTCTTCCAGGTCCGGCCAGGGCGCGAACACCCGTTCCGCCGCGAGAGAGGGGTGACGATTGAGGATGTCATACAGGATTTTTTGCCCGAGGTAGGACATCCCGATTTCATAGACATCGGGAAAGACCAGGGCGATCCGAGCCTCGATCCCCGCGGGTTCCTTGCGGACGGCATTCCATTCCCCGCCGATGTACCGGCCCGGCTTTTCCACTCTCTCCAGGACGGCCTCCAGATTGTCTTTCAAGCTCACACTCTCACCGTGATGGAAGGGCCTTCTTGACAAGCGGGATCATTGAATCTCTCGTGAAATCTCTAGGCTAGATATTGGCGAACCGCCTCATCTTGACATTCAACACCAGGCCCACCCCAAGATAGTTGGCCAGGAGCGAGGACCCGCCGTAGCTGAGCAACGGGAGCGGGATGCCGACAATGGGGAAGATGCCGATGACCATGGCCACGTTGACGAGAAGCTGAAAGGCGATCATCAGGCTGACCATGAAGGTGACGTAGACTCCCGCCCGGTCCCTGGATTTCCCGGCCGACCGGAACAGCCTCCAAAGAAAGAGGTAGTATAGGAACAGGATGCCGACGACTCCGATAAACCCGAATTCCTCGCCGATCACGGAGAAGACGAAGTCGGTGTGGCGGGCCGGCAGGAACTTGAGCTGGCTCTGGCTCCCTCTAGCAAAACCTTTGCCCAGAAAGCCGCCCGAACCGATGGCGATCTTGGACTGAAGGATGTGATAGCCGGCGCCCTGCGGGTCCCGGCTGGGGAAGACGACGGTGGCCAGCCTTTTCTTCTGGTAGTCCTTGAGGTAAAAATTCCAGCCGGCGACTCCGGCGAGCAACGCCAGAAGGAGGATCCAAACCACCGCGTTTCGTCTCAACCCCGCTAAGATTAGGGACCCGAGGAGCAGGGGCAGGAAGCTCACCGCCGTCCCCAGGTCGGGCTGCATGGCAACGAGAAGAAACGGCAGAGCGACAAGCCCGGAGCTGGTCAGCACGGCGGTAGCGGACACATGCTTCCTCTTGTATTCGGCGAAGAGATGGGCCAGGACCAGGATGAGGGCGATCTTGGCCAACTCCGAAGGCTGGATTTGGAAATAGCGCAACTTGATCCAGCTCCCCTTGCTGATGAACCGGCCGAAGACGAGCATCATCAGGAGGACGAAGACCACCGCCCCGTAAAAATAGAAAGAGAAAGTCATCAGGACCTGATAGTCAACGAGCAGAAGAACAAAAAGCGCGAGGAGGCTTGCGCCGATGAAGAAGAGCTGTCTCACATGATAGTTGCCCGGCACATAATGGGAGGCGCTGTAGATCACGACGACGCCGAGGAGAGAATTGAGGACCAGAAGGCCGATCAGGAACCAGTCGATGTTCTCGATAAGCCGCCGGTCAATCATATTTTTCCTTATACAGGGAAAAGAGTTCTTTGGCCAGAGGGGCGGCGGTGGCACCGCCCATGCCGCCGTGCTCGACCAACACGATGACGACCAACTGCGGGTTGTCCCGCGGCGCGAAACCCGCGAACCAGGAATGCGTCTTGACCTCTTTGCCGAGCTTTTCTGCCCGTTCCCGGCTGATCAGCTGGGTTGAACCGGTCTTGCCGCAGACGTCGAAACCGTCGACCTTGGCTCCGCGGCCGGTCCCCTCTTCGTTGACGGATTTCCACATTCCTCGAATGACTGTCTCGAAAATGTCTGCCCTGACTTTCTCGGCGGCAGCATGGCTCGGAGCCGGTCCCGACGGCCGTCCTTGGGACGAGGTGGACGACATGAGGAGATGGGGGACGACACCGCGGCCGCGGTTGGCCAGGATCGTCACGTGGACGGCCACCTGGAGCGGAGTCACCACCAGCGGTCCCTGGCCGATGGCCACAGAGATCGTTTCCCCGGCGTACCAGTCTGTCTTGCGGACGCTCCGGCTCCACTCCGGCGTCGGCACCAGACCCTCCTTCTCCCCCGGAAGGTCGATCCCGGTCTTCGCTCCGAGGCCCAGCAGCTCGGCGGACTCGGCGATCCGCTCGATTCCCATCCGGCGGCCGACATTGTAGAAATAAACATTGCAGGAATGCCGGATGGCATCCGTCAGGCCGAGCGCGCCGTGTCCTCCCCTCTGCCAGCAATTAAAGGGACGACCGTAGAAATTAACGCTGCCGGCGCAGAAGAAGCTGGTCTGCTCGTTGATCACTCCGGCATTCAGAGCTCCGAGGGCCATGGTCAGTTTGAAAATGGAGCCGGGCGCATACAGGCCCCGGATGGCCCGGTTCTCCAGGGGGTGGTCCTCCCGGTTGATGAGGTCCATCCACTCCTGGGGAGAGAAGCGGGTGATGAACTTGTTCGGGTCATATGTAGGAAAGCTCGCCAGCGCCAGCACCTCACCGCTCCGGGGGTCGAGGACGATGATGGCCCCTTCCCTGCCTTCGAGGAGCTGGGTTGCCTTCTGCTGCAGGTCGAAATCCAGGGCGAGCCGGATGTCCCGCCCCGGGGTGGGCTCTGCCCGGGATATCTCGCCCCGGCTCCGCCCCTGGCTGTCCACGATCTCCAGCCGCCGGCCATCGGTTCCGACGAGGAAAGAGTCATACTGCCTCTCCATTCCGGTCCGGCCGACCATATCCCCTAAGCCCCTTTCGGGATAGGCCTCACTCTTCAACTCCAGGCCGGAGAGTTCCTGCAAATAGCCAATGACGTGGGCGGCCAGGCTGCCGAACCGGTAATAGCGGCGGGGGTCGGTTTCGACGATGAGCTCGGGGAGTTCGAGCCGCCGGGACTCGATCAGGGAGACATCCTTCAAGTCCAGGTTGTCCTTGACCACGATCGGCCGGAAAGGAGGGAGGGCTTCATACTTGGCGATCCGTGTCCTCAGGTCTTCCGGGCCGATCTCCAGTAGCCCGCCGACCTCGGCCAGCGACCGGTCGTAGTCCCGGCAGTTCTCCCGGATGATCGAGGCCTTGAAGGAGGCCGTGTTATCGGCCAGGATGATGTCGTTCCGGTCCGTGATCAACCCGCGGGGGGCCATGATGACGCTCTCCCGGGTGCGGTTGGCTTCGGCCAGGTTCCAGTATTTCTTGTGGTCGAGGATCTGGACCTTCCAGCAGAAGAAGACAAGGAAAAGGAAGAGAAGGCCGATGACGATAGAGACCTTGTGCGACCGGTTCAGTATGAGCGAAAGGTCCTCGTAGTACTTGTCTTTTTCCATCGCCGGCGCCTATGACCTCCCGGCTGCCGCCCTCCGGTTGACCTGGAAAGAGACGGTGACAAACAGGGCCGTAAAGAAGGGCTGAAGGAAGATGAGCCCGCCGGCCGCGGACCAGCGTTCACCGAACAGAAAGAGGACGAGGGATTTCCAGAGAAAAAGCTCAAGGGCCGCCATGATGAGGACGAAGATAAAAGTCCGGGTCACGGGGGTGACATTGATCTTCCGGGAGATGTATCCCGCGCCGAATCCCAGGAGCGTTTTGGTCAGGCCCCCCACTCCGAAGACCCCCAAAGAGAACGAATCCTGGAGGAGGCCGCAGACCGTTCCCATGACCGCCCCGAAGACCTCATGCCGGGTCAGACCGAAATAGAGAACGACCCAGGAAAAAACATTGAAGACGATGAGCAGGGGCGCTGACATCTTGCCCAAGACCGTGTGCAGCACGACGGCCAGGACGATCCCAACGACACCCTCAACAAAATGTTTCATGGCCGGCTATCCTCAGGACAGGTCCCTCAAATCGGCGGTGAATACCGCCACCTGGTCCAGGTCCGAAAGGTCAAAATAGGGCTCGACGATGATCTTCTTGAACAGGTCGGTATCCTCGGTGATGGACACGATCCTCCCGACCGGAATGCCGGACGGGTAGATGCCGTCCAGCCCCGAAGTCAAGACTTCCTCGTCCACCATGACCTCCCTGTTTGTCTTGATGATGTACTTGAGCCGGCATTTTCCTCCGGAGTCTCCCTGGAGGATGCCGACCACCCGGAGACGCTCGGTCAAAACTCCGACCCCGCTGTTCTCATCCGAGATGAGCTGGACGCGCGATTCTCTCGGGGAGACGGGTTCGACTATACGGCCGACCAAACGGCCCCTCCTGTCCAGGACCACCATGTCCTTTTGAACGCCATCAGTCGATCCCTTGTTCAGATGGATGGATTTGTAGATTTGACTGGAATCGATCCCGATGACAGAGGCCACCAGGATCGACCGGGAGACCGTTGACAGAAGCTCCTGGATTTCCTTGCCTCCCTGGAACTTCAGGAGCAGGTTCTTGAGCGCCAGGTTTTCCTGCCGGAGCCGCAAGGCTTCGTCCCTCAAAGACTGGTTCTGCTGCTGGACGTCCCGGAAATAAAAATAGTTCCGCCAGAAATTCTTCAAACCTCGGAAAAAGGAGACGACGCCGTGCTCGACTGGAGTGAAGACGGAGAAGACCACCCGTTCAAAATAGGTCGGCTCGCTCCCTTTGGGAACTTGGATGGAGATGAGCAGGAGGTGGACGAAGATCAACCCCAGCAAAAGAAGGAAACGTTTTTTTTCTTTCACGCTCCGCTAGTCGAGAGCGATCTTCTTCAACAGATCGAGGTCATCCAGCAGTTTGCCCGCTCCGAGGACCACGCTGGTCAGGGGGTCGTCGGTGACGAAGACCGGAAGCTGCGTCTCATCACGGAGTCGCTTGTCCAGGTTTTTGAGGAGCGCCCCGCCTCCGGTGAGGACGATGCCCCGGTCGATGATATCGGCCGAAAGCTCGGGCGGGGTTTTCTCCAAGGCGATCCGCACCGCGTTGACGATCGCGGCGACGACATCTTCCAGGGCCTCCCGGATCTCCTGGTCATCGACGACGATCGTTTTGGGAATGCCCTCCCTCAGGTCCCGGCCTTTGATTTCCATGGTCATGGGCTCGTCCAACGGATAGGCCGAGCCGAGCTGAATCTTCAGCGTCTCGGCCGAGCGTTCGCCGATCAGCAGGTTGTACTTCTTCTTCAGGTAGGAGATGATCTCGTCGTCCATCTCATTCCCGGCGATGCGGATGGAATGGTTAAAGACGATGCCGTTCATGGATATGACGGCGATGTCTGTGGTCCCGCCGCCGATGTCGACGATCATGTTGCCGGTCGGCTCGGAGATGGGAAGGTCGGCCCCGACCGCGGCGGTCATCGGCTGCTCCACGAGATAGACCTCGGACGCCTTGGCCCGCATGGCCACATCCTTGACGGCGCGGCGTTCCACCTGGGTGATGCCCGTGGGGATGCCGATGACGATGCGCGGCCGCAGCCAGAAGCCGCGGTTGTTGGTCGCCTTCTTGATGAAGTAGTCAAGCATCTTTTCGGCGATCTCGAAATCGGCGATGACGCCGTCCCGCATCGGCTTGATGGTCGTGACCGAGGTCGGCGTCTTGCCCAGCATATCCTTGGCCCGGCCTCCGACGGCCTCGACCTTGCCGGAGATCTTGTTGACGACGACGATCGAGGGTTCCTGGACGATGATCCCTCTCCCCTTGAGAAAGACAAGTGTATTTGCCGTGCCCAGGTCGATGGCCAGGTCACAAAACAAGCGGTCCTTAAACCAGCTGACGATGCTCATGGTCTTCCTTCAGAGTGCTCTATTGTAATCCAGACGAATCCTCATTTGCAAGCGTCGGGGCCGTTCCCCGAGCTGCCACCCTTCGCAGGGTGGTTCCGCGGGGGACGTCCCCCCTATTTATTGACTTGACTAACGAAGGAGAATTTTAATATACATTAAGGCATTGCTAGAAGAAAGGAGCGAGGGATGAGTTACAAGCCTTACGTCCCGGAAAAAACCGACCTTCGGGAGTTCACCCTGAAGGCCCTGATCCTAGGGGTGATCATGACCGTCATCCTCGGTGCGGCCAACGCCTACCTGGGGCTCCGGGCCGGGATGACCATCGCCGCCACGTACCCGGCGGCCGTTATCGGCATGGCCGTCCTGCGGATCTTCAAGGGATCGATCCTCGAAGAAAACTTCGCCCGGACGGTCGGTTCGATCGGCGAGTCCGTCGCTGCCGGCGCCATCTTCACTATCCCGGCGTTCATCATCTCCGGCGCCTGGCTCAAGTTCGACACCCTCGATGCCTACCTCAAGTCGACGGCCCTGATGTTCGTCGGAGGACTCCTCGGCATCATGTTCGTAACTTTCCTGAGAAGAGTCATGGTGACCGATCCCGAGCTCGGCTTTCCCGAATCGGTGGCCGCTTCGGAGATCCACAAGGCCGGCCAGAAAGGCAGTCAGGGCGCAAAGTTCCTTTTCCAAGCGATGGGTTTGGGAGCGCTGATATATACTCTGGGCGTCGTCAGGATATTCTCGGCGACCAAGGAGTTCATCATCAAGGTGGGAACGGTCGGAGCCAGCTTTGTCCGGCTGGGGACCGCTCAGGACGCTCCGAAAGTGGTCGGCGGAGGATCCGTCGCCGTGTCCGGGCCGGGGATCTATCCCGCCTACATCGGGGTTGGCTACATCATCGGCCCGCGGCTGGCCTCGCTCAACTTCGCGGGCGGTGTGCTGGCCTGGGGGCTCTTCGCTCCGCTCCTGATGTTCTTCCTGGGCCCCCAGCTCGTTGAAAAATTCTACGGTCCCGGTGTTGCCATGGCCGATGTCGGCTGGTCCGACATGATGGTCAATGTCTGGAAATTCATCATCCGGCCGATCGCCGTCGGCGGGATGCTGGTCGGAGCCGGCTACACTCTTTTTCGCATGCGTAAGAACCTGGCAGCCGGCATGAAGCGTTCGATCAGCGATGTCAAGAAGGCGACCGGACAGGCCGAAGTCACGTCCCGTATAGAAAAGGACCTGAACATTCGCCTTGTCCTCGGCATACTGGCCATCACCTTTGTGATGATGATTTTCGTCTACAAGATATTCTCCGGCTCTTTCAGTTCGGCGATCCTGGCGGCCCTGGTTATGGCGGTAGCGGGGTTCTTCTTCGCCGCCGTGTCCGGCAACCTCGTCGGCCAGATCGGGTCGTCGAATAACCCCGTCTCTGGTTTAACGCTGTCCACCCTTATCATCGCCGCCTTGCTCATGGTCGTCGTGGGGGCCACCGGGGTCAGCGGTGTGGCGGCTGTGCTCGGCGTCGCCGCCGTGGTCTGCGTCTCCTCGGCCGTGGCCGGAGAGATGCTCCAGGACTTGAAGGTCGGACACATCCTCGGCGGAACGCCCTGGAAGATGCAGGTCGGGAATATCTTCGGCGTCCTGCTGGCCTCCCTGGCTCTCTATTTTCCCCTGCTGGTCCTCCATGGCGCCTTCACCTTCGGCAGCAAAGAGCTCTCCGCACCTCAGGCAGGGCTGATGGCCGCACTGGCGCAAGGCATCGTCGGCAAAGAAATGGCTTGGCCGCTGGTCATCGTCGGGATGCTGATGGGCTTCGCGTTTATCCTGGTCCAGCTCAAGTCACCTATGCTGGTGGCCGTCGGGATGTATCTTCCGCTCGAAACGACCTTTGCCATTTTCTGCGGTGGAATGATCAAGGGGATCGTCGAGCGGATGTCCAATCGCCGAAGCCTCAACCCTGCCCAGAAGATACGTGTGGAGAACGTCGGCATCCTGCTGGCCTCGGGCCTCATCGCGGGAGAAGCCCTCACCGGACTGGTCCGCGCGACCTGGAAGTTCCTGTTCTTCCAGAAGGTTCTCGGCGCCGATATCCCTGAGATCTTCGCCAACGCCAGCTACTATGTCGGTTTGGCCGTGCTCGTCCTGATCGGGGCCTACCTGGTCCTTATTCCGCTCCGGCACCCCGGCAGGGCCGACGAACCGCCTCCGCCCTCCGCCGTCGTCTAAAATACACGCGGGGACGGTTCTCCTCACGAACCGTCCCCCTTTTTTCTTCCGGACTCCAAATTGCAAAAAAGCCGGCTATCTTTTAGAATAAAGCTCGAGAGAACATGCCGGTACGCAAGATTGTGACCTATGGACAGTCCGTTCTTGAGAAGATGGCGGACCCTGTGCGGGAGATCGACGGAGAGATTATCGAACTCGCCCGGGACATGGTCCTGACGATGCACGCCGCCCCCGGAATCGGCCTCGCCGCCCCCCAGGTCAATGTCAGCAAGCGGGTCATCACGGTCGACCTCTCCGTGGGTGAAAACCCGGATGACTTGATTATCCTCGTCAACCCGGAATTACTCGAGACCGACGGTGAGGAGGTCAGCGAAGAAGGCTGTCTCTCGGTTCCCGGGATACATGAGAACGTAAAGCGGCCGGCCCGAGTGCGGATCAAGGGTCTCGACCTCAAGGGAAAAGAAAAGGTCATTGATGCCACCGGGCAGCTGGCCAGGGTCTTCTGCCACGAGGTCGACCACATCAACGGCCGTCTTTTCATCGAAAAACTCTCGCCACTCAAAAAGGCACTGGTCAAGAAAAAACTTAAGAAAGAGCGGCCGACCGGCGGACGGGAATGAGGATCGTTTTTTTCGGCAGCCCCGGGGCCGCTCTCCCATCTATCGAGCGACTGCTCGAAGCCGGCCACCGCGTCGAGCTCGTCATCACCCAGCCCGACAAGCCGGCCGGAAGGGGGAAAGAACAGACGCCTCCGCCGGTTAAAGAAGCGGCCCGCCGGCATGGGATTCCCACGCTGCAACCCGAAAAAATAAGAAAAGACCCGGAGGTACTGGCGGCGCTCGGAAAGATCGCCCCGGACATCATCGTGGTCGTCGCCTATGGTCAAATCATCCCTTCCGCCATCATCGACCTCCCCCATCACAAGTCGGTCAACGTCCATTTCTCTCTTCTTCCCAGGTATCGGGGCGCTGCTCCGGTCCAATGGGCCATACTCAGTGGCGAACAAAAAACAGGCGTGACTATCTTCGAGCTCAACGAAAGGATGGACGAGGGGGATATCCTCAGCCAGCTGGAAACAGACATCGGACCGCGGGAGAGCGCCCGGGAGCTCGAGGAGCGACTATCCCGGCTCGGGGCCGACCTCTTGGTCAAAACCCTAGAAGAGATCGACGAGCTTCCGCATTTGCCTCAGGATCAGGCACGGGCTACACTGGCGCCGCGCCTCCATAAAGACCAGGGCAGGATCGATTGGGGAAAGGACGCCACATCCATCGACCGCATGGTCAGGGCCTTCTCCCCGTGGCCGGGAGCCTTCACATTTCTCCGCGGCCAGAGGGTCATCGTCCACGCCGGGAGCCCGCTGGCTGTTCCGGCCCAGACTCCGGAGCCCGGCCGGATCGTCGAGGTCCGGAGGGAAGGACCGGTTGTCGGCTGCGGAGGCGGGAGTGCTTACCTCATCGAGCGCCTGCAGCGGGAAAACCGGAAGGAGATGGCGGCGTCTGATTTCCTGCGCGGGACGAGGGTCGAAACCGGAGATTGTCTGGGATAGACGCAGAAGAAGGGGTTATTGTTCCTCTTCGAGGATATAATTGTAGGGGTTGGTCGGCTTATTGTTGAGGCGGACCTCATAGTGAAGATGCGGGCCCAGGGCCTTCCCGGACTTGCCCACGAGTCCGATGACATCTCCCCTCTTTATCCTCTGGCCGGACTTGACCAGAAATTTGCTCATGTGGAGGTAATGGGTGGTCAGGCCGTTTCCGTGGCTGATGATGACGTTTTTTCCACCCATCTTGTCATTGTCCATGGAAATGACGATGCCGTCTGCCGTGGCCACGATCGGGTTCCCGAAATTGGTGGCGATGTCGATCCCGTAATGGAACTGCCTCTTGCCGGTGAAGGGGTCGTCCCGGAAGGTGAAGGGTGAGCTCACCCAGCCGATGGTCGGCCAGATGGTCGGAGTGGAGGCCAGCTTGATGGTTTGGGACTCGAAGTAGCTCGCCAGGACGTCCAGGTTCTTCCCGACATCCTCGGCTTTTTGGGCGAGCGCCTTGGCCTCCTGGAGGGAAACAGTCTGGCCCGCAGGGGGAACAGACGGCCCGGCGCCGGGTTCTGTGGGTTCGATGCCTGTCGTGTCGCCGTTGCCGATGCCCAGCTCTTCCATGACTTCCGGCGAGCGGAGGCCGGCCATCACGTTGAGCTTCTTGGCGTAGTTCTCGAAGTTCTTGACCGTGTCCCGGAGCCTCTTGATCGAGTCTTCGTATTCCGCCAGAAGCCGCTTCTGCTGGCTGCTCTCGCTGAGTAGGATTTTGTACTTGGACCGGGTCACGTTCATGGCGAAATAATCGACCAGGAAACTGACCAGGGCAACAAACCCGAAAATGGCGATCGCACCCAGGAGCTTAAGGGTTTTCTGGGACAGCGTGATGGTCTTAAACCTCTGGGCACAATGAGGAACAATAATCAGGGAGAGGAATTTTTTGGCCATTACGCTTCCCCTTGATTACCAGATTCAGAGGGAAGTGTCAAGGGGTCTTAGCGATTTTTTTGCCCTTCTCGATATGTTCTCTGATCCATCCGACAATATCCTGGGTGGAAGTTCCGGGCAGAAAAATCTCCCTGATTCCGACCTTTTTCATCCGCGGGACATCCTTTTCCGGGATGATGCCTCCGGCGATCACGGGGATGTCCCCTGCTCCCTTCTCCTTCAAGAGCTTGATGATCCGGGGGAAAAGGATAGGGTGCGCGCCGGAGAGGATGCTCAAACCGATGAGGTCGGCGTCCTCCTGGATGGCGGCGCTGACAATCTCGTCGGGAGTGCGCCTCAGTCCCGTGTAGATGACCTCCATGCCGGCGTCCCGTAGCGCCCGGCAGATGACCTTGGCTCCACGGTCGTGGCCGTCCAGGCCGGGTTTGGCGATCAGGACCCTGATTTTTTTAACTGGCATGGCCTCCTCCTTCGCCCGGCCGCGCTCAAAACGTCACCGGCTCCTCGTATTCCCCGTAGATGTCTTTCAAAGCGTCCATGATCTCTCCCAAGGATGCGTAAGTCTTGACGCATTTCAGGAGATAGGGCATGAGATTTTGTTCGTCGCGGGCCGCCTTTTTGAGGTTGGCGAGAGTCTTTTTAACCGCCGCCTGTTCCCGGTTCTTTTTGACTGACTGAAGGCGGACCAGCTGCTGCCGGGCCACGGCCTTGTCGATCTCAAGGAGCGGGATCGGCTCATGCTCCATCTCGAAGGCGTTCACCCCGACGATGATCTTCTCCTTGGCGTCGACCGCTTTCTGGTACCAGTAGGCGCTGTCCGCGATTTCCTTCTGGGGAAAGCCGAGTTCGATGGCCCTGACCATCCCGCCCATGTGATCGATCTTCTTGATGTAGTCCTTGGCCTCCCTCTCCATCTCTTTGGTAAGGGCTTCCACGAAATAGGACCCTCCGAGAGGATCGATGGTGTTGGCCACGCCGCTTTCGTGGGCAAGGATCTGCTGGGTCCGGAGGGCGATGGTAACGGCATCTTCGGAAGGAAGGGCGAATGTTTCATCCAGGGAGTTGGTGTGCAGGGACTGGGTGCCACCCAGTACCGCCGCCAGGGCCTGGATGGCCACCCGGACAACGTTGTTGTAGGGCTGCTGGGCCACGAGCGAAACGCCCGATGTCTGGGTGTGGAAGCGCAGCCACCAGGAGCGGGGACTGCGGGCGCCGAAGCGGTCGCGCATGACCTCGGCCCAGATCGTGCGGGCGGCCCGGAACTTGGCGATCTCCTCGAAGAAGTCGTTGTGGGAGTTGAAAAAATAGGAAAGCCGCGGGGCGAACTCATCGATCTCGAGCCCGCGCTCGAGCCCCCAGATCACATACTCGATGCCGTCCCGGAGGGTGAAGGCCAGCTCCTGTACCGCCGTCGCCCCGGCCTCGCGGATATGGTAGCCGGAGATCGAGATGGTGTTCCAGCGGGGGACTTCCTTGGCCCCGTATTCGAAGGTATCGACGATGAGCTTCATCGACGGCCGCGGCGGGAAAACGAACGTCTTCTGGGCGATATACTCCTTGAGAATGTCGTTCTGGATAGTGCCGGAGATGACCTTGGGCGAGACCCCTTGTTTCTCGGCGACCGCGATGTACATGGCCCAGAGTACGGCGGCGGGCGCGTTGATGGTCATCGAGGTCGTGATCTTGTCGAGCGGGAGGCCGCTGAACAAAACCTCCATGTCGGCCAGGGAATCGATGGCGACGCCGCACTTACCCACCTCTCCCTTGGCTAGAGGATGGTCGGAGTCGACACCCATCAGAGTGGGCAGATGAAAGGCGACACTCAAGCCGGTCTGGCCGTGGGCGAGGAGGTATTTATACCGCTTATTGGTGTCCTCGGCCGTCCCGAAACCGCTGAACTGGCGCATCGTCCAGGGTCGGCCCCGGTGCATGGTCGGATGGATCCCCCGGGTGAACGGGTACTCACCGGGGAAATTCAGGTCGCGGAAAAAGTCAAAACGCGGCAGGTCCGCGGGGGTGTAGAGCTCTTTAATCTTGCGTCCGGAAACGGTGGTGAAGGCTTTCGGAGGAGCACAGGCTTCCAGGGCCTTAGAGTACTTGTTTCTCTTCCAGCTCTCGTACGCTCTCTTGATATCAGGGGCTTTCTGCCGTCTCTCCTTCACCCTGGACTTCTCCTTCCGACTGCCGGTCCGCATAAAGCTACGCCCCTTCTCTGCTAGGAAAACTTGTCCTCAGCCCAGTGCCAAGCTCGCTCAATCCTCCGTCACCTTGAAGACGAGGTCGTGCTCCCGAACATGGGCTTCGACGTGGAGACCGAAGGACTCTCCCTTCTTAACTGCCTGCACCGGAGCGTGTTCCATCTGCATGGAATCGACCTTCTGGTAAAGGTCGGTGGTGTGGCCCTTGATGTGGATTGTCTCGCCAACCTTAAGGTCTCCCTTGGTCATTTCGACTACGCCGACGCCGATCTTGGAAAAATAATGCGTAACCCGTCCGATTTCTTCCTCCATCCTGTCCTCCTACCTGAGTGCTTGAATCAAACTTAGCAAAAAACTCCAAGTTTCGCAACAAGAAATACCGCACGCCTTTTTTTATTGACCGAGGCGAGGGGTGTAGGCGGAGAAGGCCATCCGCAGGCGAGCGGGCACGGTTCCTCGAAGAGGAGAGCGAGCCGAGGAAATAAGCGAATTTCCCTCGCCGGGGGAAATTCGCGGGCCTTCGAGCCTATACCCTGAGCCTATCCGCAAAGCACCGAGCCGCCGTTGACATTGATGATGGCACCGGTGATGTGGCGGGCCAGGTCGGAGGCAAGAAAAAGGATGGGCCCGGCTATGTCCTCGGGCGGCGGAATCCTCTTGAGCGGGATGGACTGCCGCACGCTCTCCTTGAAGGCCGGGTTGCCGAACACCTCGCTGCACATGTCTGTATCCACCCAGCCGGGGGCGACGAGGTTGACGCGGATGTGGTGCGGAGCGAACTCCGCGGCCCAGGACTTGGTCAGGGCGTTGAGCGCCCCTTTGGTGGCGGCATAATGGGAGTGGAACGCCTCGCCCCGGATTCCGGCCGTCGAGCCGACATTGATGATCCCGCCCTGTTTATGTTTTTTCATATGAGGGACGACGGCGTCGGTGAAATAATAGACGCTGTCGAGGTTGACTTCCATGGTCTCTTTCCAGGCTTTAGTTTCTCCGGAGCCGATTTCGAGGTAGGTCCAGATGCCGGCGTTGTTGACGAGAACATCGACCCGGCCCCAGGCGTGGATGATTTCTTCAACTGCGCGCCTGACCTCGGCTTCATTGGATATTTCGGCTCTTAGGGCCAGGCAACGGCGGCCCAAACCTTCGACTGACGCTTTTACTTCGAGGGCGGCTTTCTCCTGACGCTGGTAGGTGATGGCGACATCGGCGCCCGCCTTGGCGAACAAAATCGCCGTCGCCCGGCCAATCCCCCGCGATCCTCCTGAAATCAACGCCTTTTTTGCGCTCAAGTCGATCATCACGCCTCCTCTCTATGCCCTTTTCATCTCCACCCTTTCCCTGCCCTCTTACATCCGCCACTTTCCCTTCAGAAACGGGCCCCGGTGTAATGCAAAGTGAAGTCGCCCATCTCATCGAAATACAAGTAGCGGTGGATCTCGGCGCTCGCCGGCTCGACCTTCTCCTTCATCACCGTCATATACTCCTCGACGTTCGGGAGTTTTCCCTTGAGCGCAGCGACGGCCGCCAGGACCGCCGACCCGAGATAGACGCGCGCGCCGTCTCCCATCCGGTCGTCGAAGTTGCGCGTGGAAGTCGAGATGACCGTCGTCTGGGGCCGGACCCGCGCCTGGTTGCCCATACAGAGTGAGCAGCCGGGAATCTCCATCCTCGCCCCGACGGAATTGTAGATCGAGTAGTAGCCCTCTTTCATCAGCAGGGCGGAATCCATCTTGGTGGGCGGGGTCAGCAAGATCCGAGTCGCCAAGTAGCCCGCTCCCTGGAAGATTTTGCCGATGGCCCGGAAGTGGGAAATATTGGTCATACACGAGCCGACAAAGACCTCGTCTATCCGGTCCCCCGCCACCTCGGAGAGGAGCTTGACGTCATCGGGGTCATTGGGGCAGGCCAGGATCGGTTCCTTGATCTCCGACAAGACGACCTCGAGCTCGGCGGCATACTTCGCCGTCTGGTCGCGCCGGAGAAGCCGCGGCTTGCGTAACCATTTCTCGCAGGCCTTGATCCGCCGCTTCAATGTCTGGGCGTCCTGGTACCCTTCGGCGATCATCCTCTTCATCAGGGCGATATTGCTCTTGAGGTATTTGGCCACCTGCTCCTCGCTCAGGTCGATAACGCTTCCAGCGGCCGACCGCTCGGCCGAGGCGTTGGTCAGCTCGTAGGCCTGATCGACGGTCAGGTCCGGCAGGCCCTCCATCTCCAGGATGCGGCCGTTGAAGA
>DQHV01000192.1 GCA_003524335.1 Candidatus Aminicenantota bacterium
AGAGTCGTCGACTTGCCGCTCCCCGTCGGCCCGGTGACCAGGATCATCCCGTAGGGCTGGGTGATGTAACGGCGGAACTTCCGCAGCAGGCTTTCTGAGAAACCGAGCAGGTCGAGCCTCAACTCGGAGATGGCCTGGGTGATCATCTCCTTGTCCAGGATGCGGATGACCGCATCCTCCCCATAGATGCTGGGCATGATAGAGACCCGGAAATCGATGGTCTTGTCCTTGATCTTGAGCCGGAACCGCCCGTCCTGGGGGACCCGTCGCTCGGCGATGTCCAGGTCGGACATGACCTTGATCCGGGAGATGACCGGCGACTGGAACTTCTTGCTGATCGGCTCCATGGCCTCGCCGAGGACACCATCGATGCGGTACTTGACCCGGACTCCGTTATCGCGGGATTCGACATGGATATCGCTGGCCCGCTTCTGCACGGCGGTGAAGATGATGGTGTTCATCAGCTTGATGATCGACCCGTCCTGATCGGCCAGCTTTTCCAGGGAGATGACCTCTTCCTCCTCGCCGCTCTCTTTCTCCACGACCTGGACGATGAAGCCTTCGGTCGCATCTTTCAAGACCTGGAGGGCGGTCTCGCTCTTCCGCAGGGCCTCCTGGATGGCCCGCTTGGAAGCGGCGTGCACCTGGACCTTCTTCCCCAGGAATGACTCAATGGCGTCGATCGTTCCGATATCCGATGGGTCGGCGATGGCGATCTTAACGAAGTTGTCCTGGTCCTCGAGGGGGATGAAGTTGGCCCGGTAGAGGAAATCCGGAGGGAATGACTGGACAAACTCCCGCTTGACCGCATAGGTCGAAAGGTCGATGTAGGGGACCCGGTAGCGCTCGGCGACCTTTCGGGTTTCGGCTTCTTCGGAAGCGGCGCTCTTCGTGGTTTCTTCTTTATTCATCTTTATCTCTGGATTTGAATGATATTGAAAATGGGAAGATAAACGGCCAGAAGCATCAGGGCAACGAGGAGCCCCATGAAGATGATGATCACCGGTTCAATGAGGGAAACGAAGGTGTCGATCCTGGTCTGGATCCTCTGGTCATAGACGTCCGCGACTTCTTTCAGCATGCCGTGAAGGTTGGCCGAATTCTCCCCGATGCGGATCATATCGGTCGCCAGGGGAGTGAAAAACCCGGTCCTGCCGAGAGAATCGGACAGGCTCCCTCCGTTCCGGATGTCGTCCGGGATGTGGCGAGTCTGCTTCATCAGGAATTTGTTCGGGATCGCCTGGCAGGCGATCGGGAGCCCCGGGAGAAGGGTGATCCCCGCCTCGATGAGGAGGCTGAGCGTACGGCTGAAGAGCGAGATTGCCGTCTCCAGGCGGATGCGGCGAAAGTAGGGGACCTTGAGCTTGAGTTTATCCAGGGCTAGGAGGACTCTTTCTTTTTTCTTCATCCGCGCCAGGACCAGGACCAGAATGACCACCCCGACAAGGAGGACGGGCGTTGAGGTGCGGAGGCCGGTGGCCAGGGAGATGAGGACCCGGGTGACCCCGGGGAGCTGGGCGCCGAAGTCCGCATAGAACCCGGCGAAGCGAGGCAGGATGAAGTTGACCAGGATGGCCATGAGGATCAGCGCGAAGACGATCAGGACGGTGGGATAAAGAAGGGCCGACCGGATCCGCGCCTTGGTATGGGCGATGACCTTCGCATAGTCGAGGTACCGCCCGATGGTCCCGGGCAGGTTGCCGCTCTGCTCCCCGGCCATGAGGGCGGCGGTGTAGACCTTGCTGAATTCCTTTTCGTAGGGAACGAAGGATTCGGAAAGGGCCTTGCCGCTCCGCACGTCGGCCTCAATTTTCTGCAGCAGTTCTTTGAGATGAACGTTCTTGGCCCGGCCGGAGATGAGCTCCAGGCTCTTGAGGATGGGATAGCCGGCCCGGAGGAGCGCCACCAGCTCCTGGTTGAACATGATGAAATCCTTGTCCTTGACCTTCTTTTCGAAGGGGAGGGACGGGGCGGATGTTTTCTTCCAGTCTTTATGGATGTCCAGGACGCAGAATCCTTTGCCCTCGAAGTGCTTCCGGCAATCCTCGGCCGAGGAAGCCAAAAATGATTGGACAAGAGAGCGGCCGTCTTCCGTGGCTAGGCGACAGAGGAAATAAGGCATATCACTATCTGAATAACTCAGTTCGTCTCTAAAAAGTTACGTTCATCTTAGGGTATCCCTATCCTTTTGTCAATGAACTGCAGGAAGGGACACGGCCCACCTGGAATCAAACCCTCTCCCCTGATTTAGTCAGGCGGAACCGTCCAAAGTTGACAAAAAATGGCGAAAGACTTATCTTAGTTTCAATGAAAAAGCGACTGCTGGCGGGGGCGGGGCCGATGATCATCGTCCTGCTCCTGGGTGCGTCCCCGATTCAGGAGATTAAACCGCCTCCCCCGCCGTCTTCTTTCGATACGCCCGTGGCTCCCCAGGAGTACCCCGTCAGGAAGCAGAAAAGCGATTATATGAGCTCGATTCTTGGGAGAAACACCAAGCCGCTCGGCCTGAAAGAGGACCTGGCCGTAAAGAGGCTGTTGCGGCAGCCGGCAATAAGATGGGCGGTCCGGACCGGCCAGAGACATATCCTCAATTGAGATGAGCCGTCCAAATTTTTTTCTGAGAATGATTCAATTTTTTGAATTCCCCGCCGATGAATAAGAAAACCATCATCGCCCTCGGGCTGAGCGGCGTCCTGCTCGCCCTGGGGGGGCTGAACATCTACCGGAAGCTCATATGGCTGGAGCCCACCGACGGGGTAGTCTGGAAAGAAAAATCCGGCCGGCTTGTCGCCGACCAGGTAGCGGCCAACAGCCCCGCCTATTTGGTGGGGGGGATTAAGAAGGGGGACATCCTTTACAAAATCAACGATCTCCCGATCGGCACCCGAATCGACATCGTCAAGAGCCTCTGGGTCGCCGCGATGGCCGGGCAAAAGGTCAAGTACGAGATCGGCCGGCCGGCGGAGATCCTCTCGCCGTCCTTTTTCCTTACTCAGAAGAGACCCAACCTCTTCTACTACTACCTGGCCCTGATCGGCCTGACCACCCTGGCCATCGCCGTCGTCGTTTTTTTCAACTCCCGCCGCACGTTCGCCATGCCCTACCTCTCCTTCTATCTCCTCTGCCTCGTCTTTTATTCCTTCTCCATCTTTTCTCCAACCGGCCAGATGGACCTTCTCGACGGCCTCTTCGGCTGGCTCGATCAGGCCGCCTTCCTGCTCTTCCCCCCGCTCTTGCTCCACTTTTTCCTCATCTTTCCCCAGAGAAAAAAGGTCCTCAAACAGAGACCGTCCTCGATCTATCTCCTCTACCTGCCCGGCCTGCTCATCTTCCTGGCGAACCTGATCCTGCATTCGCCGCTGGCAGGCGGCTGGGACGACGGCCTCGTCCTGTCCGTCTACGGGGCCCTGAAAAAGGTGGAGATCCTCCAGTTCGCCCTGTATTCCGTCATCACGCTGCTGAGCATCTCTCACAGCCTGCGCCACCCACCCACCCTTCTGATCAGACGACAGCTGCGCTGGATACTCTCGGGATTGGGGATCGGGATGCTCCCCTTTGTCATCTTCTATGCCATCCCTTACTATTTCGGCCAGAGTCCTTCCCAGTACGCCGAACTGACCATCCTCCTCCAGGCTCTCATTCCTCTGACCTTCGCTTATTCGGTCTCGCGCTACCGGCTGATGGATTTCGAAGTGCTGCTCAAGAAGGCCGCCACCCTGATCTTTTCCTATTTCTTCCTGGCCTCCCTGTACCTTGTCCTCAGCTCTCAGACCCAGGCCTTTTCCGAGAACAAGCTCAACGTCTTCATCCTCGGGATATTGGCGATGATCCTTGGGGCCACACTCTTTACGCCCCTGAAAAAACTGATCGCTTCCCTCTTCGACCGGGTTTTTTACAAGCGGTCCTACAAGTACCGGCAGACGCTCCTCATCATCAGCAAAGAGCTCAGCCGGGAGAGAAGCCTGCACAGGCTCTCCCAGTCGCTCCTGGACCTCATCACCAATGCCCTATCCCTAAAAAGCCTGGCCCTCCTTCTCCCGGAGCGCGCGGATAGCAGGACCTTCACCGTCGCCAGCCTCAAGGGGGAACCCCAGTCCGTTCCCCGCGCCATAAACTTCGACCCGATGTTCTACGGCCATCTCCAAGAGAAAGAGTACATCGCCGTCGACTCGCTCGCCGAGAGGCGGGAGCTNNAAGGTCGAGGGGAATCTCATCGGCTGTTTGGGCATGGGGAAGAAGATCGACAACTCGTTCCTCAACAGCGAGGACTGGGACCTCCTGACGACGATCTCCTCGCCGGTCGCCCTGGCCATCGAGAACGCCTCTCTGTACCAGCAGGCGAGTGTTCGTGCCCTCGAACTCGAGAGGCTCAAGGATTACAGCGAGAACATCATCGAAAGTCTGACCGTGGGTGTCGCCGTCCTCGACCAAAAGGGAGAGATCATCGGTTGGAACCGGGTGCTGGAGGGGATCTTCACCCTGACCAAAGGACAGGTCCTCGGCCAGAAAATCGAGCAGATCCTGGGTCCCCAGAACTTTCTGTCCCTGTTTCCCAGCGACACCCAGCAGGATTTCCGCCTGCTGAGCGAAATCACCTTAGAGCTTCCGGGGGGAGGCAAGAGGATCTTCGACATCGCCAAGACGCCTTTGTTCGACAACCAGATGATCCCCTACGGGACGATCATCGTCTTCGAGGACATCACCGAGAAGATCCGCCTCCAGCAACAGCTGGTGACCTCGGAAAAGTTGGCCTCGATCGGCCTCCTCTCAGCGGGCGTCGCCCATGAGATCAACACGCCGCTGACGGGGATCTCTAGCTACGTCCAGATGCTCCAGAAAAAGCTCACCGATTCTCACTACGCCCAGATCCTGGAGAAGATCGAGGTCCAGACCGAGCGGGTTTCCCGGATCGTCAAGAACCTGCTCAATTTTGCCCGCAACCCCGCGGATTCAGCCTTCCAAAAGGTGTCCATTCCCGACAGCCTGAAAGAGATTATCTCGCTCATCGAGTACAAGCTCAAGGCGATGAGCATCAAGCTGGAGATGAACCTGGCCCCGGTCAAACTCATCTGGGGGCAGGGGGAACGACTGCAGCAGGTCTTCATTAACATCATCCTCAACGCCATCGACGCCATGCCCAAGGGGGGGACCCTCTGCATCCAGGCGGATCTGGAAGGCCGGAAAGTGGTCGTCAAAATCGCCGACACCGGGACGGGAATCGAGCCCCAGCACCTGCCTCAGATCTTCGATCCCTTCTTCACGACCAAGGGCATTGGCAAGGGCACCGGTTTGGGCCTGTCCATCTCCTACGCCATTATCAAGGAACATGAAGGGGATATCACCGTCGAGAGCGAGGCGGGCAAGGGGACTTGCTTCACCATCATCGTCCCTGCCGACCTGGACCTGAGAAAACTGGGCCACAAGCCCTCGTTCATCCGGAATTGACCATGGCCGAAAAAAAAGGGATTGTTCACGTCATCGACGACGAGCCGATCATCCACGATGTTCTGAACCAGCTCCTGTCCTCGGAGGGGTACGAGGTGGTGCTTTCCTCTTCTGGGGAGGAAGCCCTGGAGAAGCACTCCTCCCAATTCTACGCTGTCACTCTCCTCGACCTGCTGATGCCCGGCCTGGACGGCATCGAGGTCCTCAGGGGTATCAAGAGGATCGACCCCCAGGCCGTCATCATCATCATCACGGCCTACGCCTCGGTCGAGTCGGCTATCTCGGCCATGAAGATGGGGGCCTACGATTACATCCAAAAGCCGTTCAAACACGACGAGCTCCTTCTGATCATCGAGCGGGCCCTTGAGCACAAGAGCCTCCAGGACGAGAACATCCGCCTCAGGGACGCGCTTGACCGCAAGTTCGCGTTCGAAAACATCATCGGCCGGAGCCAGCCGATGCAGAGGATCTTCGAGCTGATCGAGGCGACGGCCCCGACGCGATCGACGATCCTGATCCAGGGCGAGAGCGGCACCGGCAAGGAGCTGGTCGCCCGGGCCATCCACCAGAACAGCGACCGCCGCCGCTTCCCGTTCGTCGTCGTCAACAGCGGGGCCCTCCCGCCCGATCTTTTAGAGAGCCACCTCTTCGGCCATGTCAAGGGCGCGTTCACCGGGGCGGTAAGCCAGAAAAACGGTCTGTTCGAGACGGCCGACCGGGGAAGCATCTTTTTCGACGAGATCTCCACCGTCGGGTTCGAGACACAAGCGAAACTGCTCCGGGTCATGCAGGATAAGGAATTCATGAGGCTCGGGGGGACAAAGACGATCCGGGTGGACGCTCGGATCATCGCGGCCACCAATACTGACCTCGAAGAACTCATCGAGCGGAAGGCCTTCCGCCAGGACCTATTCTACCGGCTCAATGTCATCAAGATCGAGCTCCCTCCGCTGCGGGAGAGGAAGGACGATATCCCTCTCCTCGTTAAACACTTCATCGACATCTACCGCCGCGAAAACGAGAAGGAGATCGAAGGCATCACGGATGATGTCCTGGAAATCCTCGAGGATTACCACTGGCCGGGAAACGTCCGGGAACTCGAAAACCTGATCGAGCGGGCGGTTGTCCTGTCCAAGTCCAAATTCATCACCCGCAACACCCTGCCGCCGTTTTTGCTCGACCGCCGGCCGGGAGACCGGGACATCGCGGCCGAAGAAGAAAAGGTGCGGAGTTTCAAGGAGCAGACGCAGCACTATCAGAGGAAGGTCATCCTCAACGCCTTGCGCCGGGCTAAGGGCGTCCAGAAACAAGCGGCCCGGTCGCTGGGGCTGAAACCGACGACTCTCAACGAGATGATTAAGAGGCTGCAGATCGACGTGGACAGTCTGTCCTGAGCGGCTAATCCTTCCCAACCAAGAACTTTCCCGGCACGGCCTGACCGGGATTGACGTCGAGTTTGCCGATTGGGCCCGGCAAAGAAAACTCGAATTCCTGGCTTTTTTGATCGACTATGAGTTTCTCACGCCGGTGCGCCCCGTGCTCATCCTCCCACGAGATCCAGAGCGGAAAGACGAAATTCTCATTGAACTGACTCACCCTAATCTTCAGGAGAACGCCGGCCCGCTGTTTTTCGATACTGTAGCGCACCTGGGCATCGGGGAGCAGATGGGAATCGAACCAGAGCCGGAAAAAGTCGTTCAGATCCCGGCCGGAAACCTTCTCCAGCATCCTCCTGAACTGACCCGTGGACGCGGCTGTGAACTTGTACGCACCGAAGAACTCTCTCAGGCCGGAGAAGAAGACTTCGTCACCCAGCAGGTCGTGGAGCATGTTCAAGACGAGGGTGGTTTTATCGTAGACAACCGCCTGGTAGGCCTCATAATCGGTGAAGCTGAGGCGGGAGCCCATGGTGATCGGTCCCCATACGGACTTCTTCTCGGTCCAGCGGGAGAACTTCTTGAGGATTTCAGCCAGAGCCTCGTCTCCGTATTTCGATTGAAGGTAGAGAGCCGAGGAATACTGGGACAGCCCCTCGCTCAGCCACTGGTCCTTGTATCTGGCCCAGGTGACGCCCTGTCCCCACCACTGGTGGGCGATCTCATGGGCGAGGAAATACTCCCTCCATTGAGAGGACAGGTCCACCGGGCTGTTCGGGTTGCCGACGAGTCTTTCCCGGACCCCGGATCCGGCGTTGGTGACGCGGGGGAGGTCGTTCAGGATAATGAACGAGGCCGGGCTGTGGCCGCCCGCCGTGCGCCAGAGCCTCTGGACGACGCGCAGGTTTTCGAAGGGGAATGAACCGAACCGGGACTCGTAAAACTCTAGAATCCGGCCCGCTTCAACCAGGAGGTTCTTCCGGACCGAACGGACATCGGATGAGGCATAGGAGGCGAGCGGCGGAGGGCCGGGTTTTTCCTGGGTCAAGCTCAATTTTCCGACGAGGAAGGACAGATATTTCACGGGGTGCTTGGTCTCGTAGACCGAGCACGAGCTCCCGACCTTATCGATCTCGGTCACCCGTTGGACGCCGTTCAGGACGCTTTTTTCGACGAGGACCCCGTTGGAGATCACGGAATATGGCGGCGGGACGATGACCTTGAGCCGAGCCGTGAAAAAGTCCTCGGTGAGGGGATAGGGATACCACTGGGCCGACTGGCTGAAGAGAAAGGTCTCAAACCGAATAGGAATGTCGTCGGGCGCCTCGACGTACCGTTGCCCCACGAGCGTGTCCGTCAGCTGGGCGGGCGGCTCCAGCCGGCCCCGGTAAAAGACCTCGATCGTTGTCCTAACGTTCCTGGCAATGGGCTCCAGGAAGTAGATATAGAGGATCCGCGCGGTCGGGTCCTGGGTGAAGAGAAGCTCTCTCCGTTCGCCGTCATAGATGCGCAGGATTTCGAGCCCCGGGTGAAACTTGAACTTGACGGCATCGAGGCCGTCGACCTGGCTGAGGAAGCCGAGCCTGGCCCTGGCCGAAAGGTAATAGTCCTCGGGCTGGAAATCCAGCTCGATGTCATAGTCCCGAACGTCGTACCTCGGGCTGAAGCTGATGATCAGGCGTCCTCCTCCCTGCTCCTGCCTGGGGGAATAGAGGCTGATGAACCGCTCCCGGGCAGTATCGAAGAGGGTAACCTCCTCTTCGGCAAAAGGAGAATAGACGTAGGCCATCTCCCCCGTCTTTCTGCCCCGGAACTGGATCACGGCCTCCTGCCCCTGGGGGAGGAAAGAGAGGGGATCCTGACTGAGCGGGCTCTGAATCGTGAAATAGCGCGAATGGTATTTCGCGAATATCGCCTCGGCCCTGCTCCTCGCTTTCTCGCCGGCGACACTGGCGGGGACCCCGACGTTGCCCGCAATCTTGATGTTCTGCTTGAAAAAAGCGTCGGAGAAGCGGAGGAAGGAATGATCGATCCGGTCTTCCAGTATCTTATTCTTATAGAGGAGGGCAAGCTGATGTCTTTCGCCGGGGTCCGCGGGGGAGAATACTAAGCGGCCGTCGCCGACGACGAGGAGAGCCGTCTCCAAGTTGGGGATATTGTCATAGAAGACGAGGGCGTTTCGGAAGGTCAGGCTGAAGTCGGCGTGAGTGATCTCGACGCTCTCCGCTCTCTCGATTCGCCCGGCCGGCAGCTGGATCTTATACAGCTGGTTGAGGTTCCCCCTCGCGCTTTTTTCTTTGACCTGCCAGCGGCCCCCGTTATTTTCCAGCTTGAGCTGCCATGTCTCGATCAGGGCGGCATATGGATTCTGACAGATGACCTGGAGGAAAACGACGGGTCTCTCCTGGTTGAAGTTCCCCTTGTTGGCCCAGTTTAAGGCCACCGACTCCATCCTCAATTCGTCAAAATAGCGGGTGAGCTCGGCCCTCTGTTGCTCCCGCAATTCCGGCGCGTAGGCTTCAAGGTATGGCTCAAAGCGACGGAAAGAGAAGTCGTGCTGGAGTTGGAGTAGAAACTCCGGGATGCTCTGGTCCGCAAACGCCGAAGCGGATAGGAGGATGATGAAGAGCGAGGGGATGAGGCAGAAGAAAAAGGAACGCTTCTTCACCTGATCATTATAACAAAAACCCTCAGACTCGAGGAAGGAGGCCCCCGGGGGGGGCCGCATCTGCCCTTTTTCCGTTCCTGCCATCACACTATCAAAGAGCAGGATTTGTGCCAAAAAAGGCCTTCGCCCCTTATATTATCCCTGGTAACGAGTCCGCCCGGATAAGAAGCTGTGGGGCAGGGCGTAAAATATCTTTACAGCCGCGGTAAAACTACCTCACTCTTTTTTCTGGCTGCTTTTCTTGAAGTCTTCTTCCCAGGTAATGAAGCTGTGGTAGTAGATCAAGTCGCCCTCGTCGAGTCCGCGGGTGATTTCGGTGATGTGGGATGTTGAAGAGCCGAACGCCTCGACGGCAAAAACAACAGCTTTCTCCGGATCGACATGCTTGCCGCAGGTGTAGATATCCAGGGCGACGTAGCCGAATTCCGGCCAAGTGTGGGTGGAGATATGGGATTCGGAAATGACCACCACCCCGGAGACTCCCTGGGGCGGGAACCGGCTGAAGGAGATCGACCAGACCTGGGCGCCGGCGATTTCCGCCGCCTTGACCAGGATCTGCTGGACTTTCTCAACGCTGCCGATGACCTTGGGATCGCAGCCCGAGGCCTCAACTATATAATGGTGGCCGATCGTTTCATGAATCTCTTTGGCCATTTCCTTATCTCCTCTGTCGGGCTATACGTTAGGCCATAATATCCCCCCTGTCAAGAAACGATTAGCCTTACACGAGGACGCGTTTTTCCTCCTTGACGATATTCAGCACCAGGTGGGTGACCGTGCGGTCGATGTAGGGCAGGGCTAAAACACCCTTGATAAAATCATTGAGGTCATCGCGGCTCCGGAAATATCCGATAACCAGCGAATCCCATTCCCCGGTGATATCGTAAACGGCGGCCACGCGCCGGTCGGAGGAGATCTTCTGCTGCGTTTCGAGAAGCTTACCTTTGGAGATACGAAGGGCGATAATGGCAACGAGGTCGATGCCGAAATAGGCCGCGTCGACGACCGGGATGTACCCCTTGATCGCCCCAGCCGTTTCCAACCGCTTCACCTTATTAATGACGGCGGTCGCCGAGGTGCCCACCTCTTTGGCGATTTCCCGGAAGCTCTTGCGGGCGTTCCGGTTCATCGCCCGGACGATCTTTTTCTCCAGCTCATCGATCATAACCGCCTCCTCTACGTCCGTATTTATCTATATTCTTGAGTCAATTGCCACTATTTTATCGTAATATCTTGACAATTGCAATTATTAATGGTAATAATTACCACTTGATGTCAAACCGGGCGCTTTCCGTTTCCGCTCTCATCATCCATCTTAGGGCAATCCTCTGCCTCCGTCAACGGAGGTCCTTCCCGGCGCGGTCCCTTCTTAATCTTGATAGAATGAAAGGAGAAAAACATGCCCACCCCCCCAACCGGTCCACACAAGTCGTTCGGTTTTAAAACCGAGAGGGAGGTCCTCGACTACGTCTCTAATCCGGCCAACGGGATCGAGTTCATCCGGGTCATATTTCCCGACATCCTGGGCCGGCAGATGGATTTCTCTTTTCCGAGCTCCGAGCTGGAGAAAGCCTTCTCCGAAGGGAAGGGCTTTGACGGCTCCTCGATCCAGGGCTTTGTCCGAATCGAGGAAAGCGACCTAGTCATCAAGCCCGAGGCTCGCTCGCTCCGCGTTCTTCCCTGGGAGTATAAAGGGTTCGCTGAGGATATGCGCTGGCGGGAAGCCGTCATGTTCGGCGACATCCTCACGCCGGAGGGCGATGTCTTCCCCGGAGATTCGCGCGCCGTCCTGAAGCGGACGCTCGCCCGCGCCAAGAAAGAGTTCGGGTTTGACGATTTTAAGGTCGGGCCGGAGCTCGAGTTCTTCCTCTTTTCGAGTGACCGAGACACCCACTTCAGCGATGAAGGCGGGTACTTTTTCAGCGGCCGGCACGGAGAGATCCGCAAGGAGATACAGCTGCTTCTCAAGAAAATGGGCATCGACTCCGAGTATGACCACCACGAGGTGGCCCACGGCCAGCACGAGATCGACCTTAGGTACTGCAACGCCGTCGACATGGCCGACATCGGCATGCTCTTCCGCTACATGGTCAAAAAGGTCGCCCGCATGCATGGACTTTACGCAACCTTCATGCCCAAGCCCGCCAACGGGCAGAACGGCAGCGGTATGCATGTCCACCAGTCCCTCTGGAAGGGAGGGAAAAACATCTTTTTCTCGGAAAAGGGAGCCTACCACCTGTCCGAGATCGCCCATCANNTTAGGCTATGAAGCGCCCGTCTACATCGCCTGGGGCCAGAAAAACCGGTCGGCCTACATCCGGGTCCCCGAATACCAACCCGGCAAAGAGATGGCCACCAGGATCGAGCTGCGCTCTCCGGACCCCTCCTGCAACATTTACCTCGCCTTCTCGGCGATGCTTATGGCCGGCCTCACCGGGATCCGGGGCGGCTACCCTCTTCCCAACCCCGTGGAGGAGAACATCTACGAGATGTCGAACGCCAAACAGAAGAAATTCGAGATCCGGACGCTGCCCCGAAACCTCGAGGAGGCCGTCAAGATCATGGAGAAGGGCCTCTTGCTCCGGGAGACCTTCGCCGACCACATCTTTGAAATGTTCATCGCCAACAAGCGGGCCGAGATCGAGGAATACAACATCAACGTCTCGGGCGAGTTCGAAAAACAGGTCAGCGAATACGAGGTCAAAAAATACCTGCCCATTCTCTAATTGGGAAGGGCTTAAATAAGATCGGCGTTTCGGGATTAGTTTCCTCTCCGAAACGCACCCCAAGACTCTGTTTGAATTGCATTAACCACCCCTACCCCTCCTGACCAATCAGGAGGGGTTTGTACAAGGTCGGCGAAGGATTCAGGTGAGGAAGTCCGTGGACGACTGAGCGGGCAGGGATCTCCGCCGGAGGAGGAGAGAGCGTAGCCCGAAAGCGAGCCGCTTTTGGCTCGCCGGGACAAAAGCGACGTGGTTTGGAGCCAACTGGCCTGAGCCTCTTCTTCTTGACAAACGGGAATTGTATTTGCTATAAAGTCCTTCTTTATTTATAAGCTGTCTGTTTATTGATCGTTTTTCGGTAGGAAGGAGTCATAGATATTTTTTACCCGCCTTCCCTGAATCGCGCATCGGCCGCCCCTGATCGCTGTACCGATGACTCCCCTTCTCTGTCGCTTCCTGCCAACCGCCGGGATTTCGATGTCGCGAAAACACCCATCCCATTCTGGAGGAGACCGTGGAGGCCATAAGCACTAAGGTCAAAACCATCCTGAACAATCACGACCGACAAAAGCGGACCCTCATCCCGATCCTGCAAGACATCCAGACCGAATACAACTACCTTCCGGAGCTGGCCCTTCGGATCGTGGCCCGCGCTTTGGAGATCCCCCTCATCGACGTCATAAGCGTGGCCACGTTCTACCGGGCTTTCAGCCTCAAGCCGCGGGGCAAGCACGTCATCACGGTATGTCTGGGAACGGCCTGTCATGTCAGAGGAGGGCCCAAGATACTCGCCGAATTCGAAAAGAAGCTGAATATTAGAGCGGGAGAAACGACGGGAGATAACCGCTTCACGTTGGAAAGCGTAAATTGCCTCGGGGCCTGTGCCCTCGGCCCCATCGCCGTCATCGATGGCAACTACTTCGGGCAGATGAAGATCAGGACTGTTGACCGTCTCATCAAGAGATTCGGTTCTGGCAAGGGGAGTAAATCCAGCTCATGAGCAAACAAATGAACATAGAAAAGCTCAACGAGATTCGAAGGGAGATTTTGGCCGCCCGAAAGAAACCCAGGACCTACATCACCATATGCGGAGGAACCGGCTGTCATGCTTATGGTTGTGTCAAAGTCGCTGCCGCTTTCCAAAAAGAAATCAAAAAGCAAAACCGACAAGATTCTGTCGAAGTCCGGACAACGGGGTGCCACGGCTTCTGCGAAAGGGGACCCATCGTTGTGATTCAACCCGAGGGAATCTTCTACCAGAGGATTCAACTCAAGGATGTTAAAGAGATCATCTCGGAAACAATCATCGACCAGAAAATAATTGACCGGCTTCTGTATGTGGACTCAAAAACCGGGGAAAAAATCGTCGCTGAAAAGGACGTCCCTTTCTACAAGAAGCAAAAACGTATTGTTTTTGGCAACAATGGCCTGATCGACCCCACCGAGATTAAAGATTATATCGCCGTCAACGGTTATTCGGCCTTATCCAAGGTCCTGGAGAGCATGGCTCCCCAGGAAGTTATCGAAGAAATAAAAAGTTCAGGACTCAGAGGACGCGGAGGCGCTGGATTTCGAACCGGGCTGAAGTGGGAGGTGACGGCCAAAGCCAAGGGCAATCCCAAGTACATCGTCTGCAATTGTGATGAGGGCGATCCCGGGGCCTATATGGACAGAAGCCTTCTCGAAGGGAATCCGCACTGCATCATCGAAGGCATGCTCATCGGAGCCTATGCTATTGGGGCCAGAGCTGGCTATGTCTATGTCCGAGATGAATATCCTATTGCCGTGCAAAATATCACCATCGCCATCGATCAGGCCAAAGACCTTAGCCTGCTCGGAGAGAATATCCTGGGCACCGATTTCAGTTTCGATTTGCATATATATAAGGGGGCAGGCGCCTTTGTTTCAGGAGAAGAAACAGCCTTGTTGGCCAGTATCGAAGGCAAGATCGGAGTCCCCACCCAGAGACCGCCGTTTCCCGCCCAGAGAGGACTATGGAGAAAGCCAACTAATATTAACAATGTCGAGACGTGGGCTAACGTGCCCATAATCATAAGCAAGGGCGCGCCCTGGTACTCTCAGATCGGCACCTCTGGAAGCAAAGGGACCAAGATATTCTCTCTCGTCGGGAAAATTAATAACACCGGCTTGGTGGAAGTCCCGATGGGAATGACCTTAAGGGAGATTATTTTTGACATCGGAGGAGGAATTCCCGAAGGGAGAGGATTCAAAGCCGTCCAGACGGGCGGCCCTTCCGGAGGATGTATACCCAAAGAACTCATCGATTTACCCATAGACTACGAGAGTCTGGCCAAGGCGGGTTCCATGATGGGTTCTGGCGGCATGATCGTCATGGACGAAAAGACCTGCATGGTCGATATCGCCAAGTACTTTCTCAACTTTCTCCGGGACGAATCCTGTGGCAAATGCATCTCCTGCCGCGAGGGCACCCAGCGGATGTGGGAGATCGTCAAGAACATCACCGACGGAAAGGGCACCCGGCAAGAGCTGGCCCTTCTCGAAGAGCTGGCGGCGATCGTCAAGGACGCCTCCCTCTGCGGCCTGGGGCAGACGGCCTCCAACCCGGTGCTGTCCACGCTGCGCTACTTCCGGCATGAGTACGAGGCCCACATCGATCACAAGAAATGTCCCGCCTTGGTCTGCCAGGAGATCGTCTCCTCGCCCTGCCAATACGAGTGCCCGATCAGCCAGGAGGCCTCGGTCTACATCGCCCTCATCGCCAAAGGCCGCTTCGAAGACGCCTACCAATTCATCGTCAAGGACAACCCGCTGCCCTCCATCTGCGGC
>DQHV01000257.1 GCA_003524335.1 Candidatus Aminicenantota bacterium
GGACGGTCGGAGCAGGAACGGTCACGGAGATCTTGGAGTAGCTCGAGACCAGAATGAGAGAACTGATCACCCTGCAGTGTTCGGAGTGCAAGCGGCGGAACTACACCTCCACGCGGAATAAGAAGACACAGACGGAACGTCTGGAAACCAAGAAATACTGCAAGTTCTGCCGGAAACATACACTTCACAAGGAAGTGAAGTGATCCGAGGCCAGACTGCAGATTCCGATTATGAGAGGAAAGAACGTCGGGAAGGTGAGTAGCTCAACTGGTTAGAGCAGCGGTCTCCAAAACCGCAGGTTGCGGGTTCGAGTCCTGCCTCACCTGCCCTTGCTTCTGCTGAGAAGAGAGCAGCAGGAACGCACTCACTCCCGTAGACCAAAGGAGGAATGAGCTCAGGACGGAGCGTTGATTTGGAGAGAGATTGCCCATGGAACAAAAGATAAGATGGTATAAGCGCTTCTTCAATTTCTTGAAGGAGGTGCGGGCCGAGCTCAGGAAGGTCTCCTGGCCTTCCCGGAACGAGGTCTACAGCACGACCTTGGTCGTCATCATCGCCATGTTGTTCTTTGGCTTCTACCTCTATCTTATGGATGCCGTCTTTTCCTGGGTCCTCCTGAAGATCAAGGCGTTCTTCGGCTGAGCAGGTTAGCAATATGGCAAAGAATTGGTATGTCGTTCACACCTATTCCGGTTTCGAGAAATTCGTGGCCGAATCGGTCCGCCAGCGGGCGATCGAGTTGAGCCTGGAGGACCAGTTCGGGCAGATCATCATCCCGACCGAGGACGTCATCGAGATCAAAGCCGGACGGAAGGTTGTCTCTACGAAGAGGTCCTATCCGGGGTACATCCTGGTCGAGATGGAGATGAGCGACGAAAACTGGCACCTCGTCCGGGAGACTCCCAAGGTGACGGGTTTCGTGGGTTCGGGCAAGAAGCCCTCCGCCCTCAACCGGGACGAGGTCGGTCAAATCGTCGAGCACATGGAAACCACTTCCGAAAAGCCCAAGCCCAAGCACTCCTTCGAGAAAGGCGAAGCCGTCCGGATCATCGACGGCCCGTTCTTCAATTTCAACGGGATCGTCGAAGAGGTCAACCACGAGAAGAGCACGCTCAAGGTCCTGGTCACGATTTTCGGCCGCTCGACTCCCGTGGAGCTGGAGTTCCTGCAGGTGGAGAAGATCTAGGAGGGAAGGATGTCAAAGGAAGTTGTCGCCCGCATCAAGCTTCAGATCGCGGCCGGTCAGGCCAGTCCGGCGCCGCCGGTCGGCCCGGCGCTGGGCCAGCACAACGTCAACATCATGGATTTCGTCCGCCAGTTTAACGAGAAGACCCGGGGGATGGAGGAGGGGGCGATCATCCCGGTCATGATCACGGTCTACAAGGACAAGAGGTTCGTCTTCGAGCTCAAAACCCCTCCGGCCTCTTACCTGTTGAAGAAGGCCGCCGGCATTGCCAAAGGCTCGGGAGCGCCGAACAAGGAAAAGGTCGGCCAGGTGACCCGGAAGCAGATCGAGGACATCGCCCGGGTGAAGCTCCCCGACCTCAACGCCAACGACCTGGAAGCGGCCAAGAAGATAATCGAAGGTACGGCCAGGAACATGGGATTGGAGATCGTCAGTGAGTAAACGAGGAAAGAAATACGCCAAGGCCAAGGAGCTGGTCACCCAGCCAGAGTATACCATCGAGGAGGCGGTGAGCGTCCTCAAGAAGGCGGGTTACGCCAAGTTCGACGAGTCGGTGGACATTGCTATGCGACTGGGAGTCAACCCCAAGCACTCCGACCAGATGGTCCGGGGGACGATCATCCTCCCTCACGGGACCGGCAAGTCGAAGAAGATCTGCGTCATCGCCTCGGGCGAAAAAATAAAGGAAGCCGAAGAAGCAGGAGCGAACTACGCCGGCGGCGAGGAGCTGGTCGAGAAGATCGCCGGCGGCTGGATCGATTTCGACGTCGTCATCGCGACACCGGACGTGATGAGGGCGGTCGGCAAACTGGGCCGGATCCTCGGCACCAAGGGACTGATGCCCAACCCCAAGTCGGGGACGGTGACCTTCGATATCAAAAAGGCCGTCGACGAGACGAAGGCCGGCAAGGTCGAGTTCCGCGTCGACAAGACCGCCATCCTTCATTCCACGGTCGGCAAGGTCTCCTTCCCGGAGGGGAAGCTGGTGGACAATATCCGGACCTACATCCAGGCCGTCGTCCATGCCAAGCCCGCGGCCGCCAAGGGAAAATATATCCGCAGCATGTCCATTTCGTCGACGATGGGGCCCAGCTTCAGGATTACTGAGGCCATTCTGGAGAAATAGGAGAGCGACGGTGAAGCGAGACGCGAAAGCCCAAATGATCAAGAGCATGGAGGAGGATTTCGGAGGCCAGAAAACCGTCTACCTCCTGGATTACACCGGCATGAAGGTCTCTCAGGCTGTGGCCTTGAGGAAGCTCTTGAAGAAGAGCTCATACGACTTCAAGGTCGTTAAGAACCGCTTGGCCCTGCGCGCCCTGAAGGAGGAAGTCCCCGCGGAACTGCGGTCCTATTTTCAGAAACCCACGGCCATCGCCCTGGCCGCCGCGGAGCCCGTGAGGCTGGCCCGGATGCTCAAGGATTTCTCCGTCCAAAACAAGGTCATGTCCTTCAAGGGCGGGTTGTTCGAAGGCCGGCTCCTGCCCCCGGAGCGATTCGATGAGGTCTGCAGGCTGGCGTCCCGGGAGGAATTGCTCGGGAAAGTCGGCTATCTGATGGCCTTCCCCCTCATCCAGCTGCTGAGGACTTGGCAGGCGCCCCTCTCGCAGATGGGAGGTTTGTTGAGTCAATTCAAAGAAAAAAAATAGGTCGGAGGTAAAAATGACCAAAGCCAAAGAAGAGGCAACCAAACTAAGCAAGGACCAGTTTTTCGCCCACCTGGACAACCTGACCGTCCTGGAACTGGCCGACTACATCAAGGAGTTCGAAACCCGCTACGGCATCAGCGCCGCCGCCGTACCGCTGGCCCTGCCGGGAGCCGCGGCCGCGCCCGGAGCCGAGGCCAAGGCAGAGGAAGTGAAGACCGAGTTCACGGTCGTCCTCAAAACTGCCGGCGACAAGAAAATCAACGTCATCAAGATCGTCCGGGAGATCACCAGCCTTGGCCTGAAAGAGGCCAAGGACCTGGTGGATTCCGTGCCCAAGCCCGTTAAGGAGAAGGTCAGCAAAGAAGAGGCCGAGTCGATCAAAGCTAAATTTGAGGAGATGGGAGCGACCGTCGAGCTGCAGTAAGCCGCCTTCTGAGGGGGATCGCCTTTTAGAGAGAGGGATAATGAAAAGATTCTTGTCCGAGAGTTAACATGCGCAAGGAATCTGAAATTTCAAACCACCGCATCGAGCGGACCGATTTCGCCAAGATCGGGACGCAGTTTCCGATGCCCGACCTTTTGGCCATCCAGCGGCAGTCCTATGCCGAGTTTCTGCAGATGGACCTCCTGCCCGAGGAGCGGAAAGACACAGGCCTGCAGTCTGCCTTCAAGGATATCTTTCCCATCTCCGACTTCAAGGAGACCACGGCGCTTGACTTCATCAGCTACTCGATCGGGAACTGGGAGTGTAAGTGCGGAAGGCTGAAGGGGGTGGAGAACTCCCGGGCCCGCTGCAAGTCCTGCGATACTCTCCTGACCGCCGATCTGGAGCTGACCGAAAAAGAGATCTGTCCCTACTGCAGCGCCATGAGAAAGATCGAGACGCCCACCTGCGAGCACTGCGGGGACAGGGTAAGGCTGAAGCTCAAATACAATCCCATCGAATGCATCCAGAAAGGCTACACCTTCTCCGTTCCCCTGCGGCTGAAGGTCCGCCTGATCTCCTGGGAAAAAGATGCCAACACCAAGTCGAAAAGGCTCAAACACATCAAGGAGCAGGAGGTCTATTTTGGAGACATCCCCCTGATGACCGACAAGGGGACCTTCATCTTCAACGGCATTGAGCGGGTCGTGGTCAGCCAGCTCCAGAGATCGCCCGGCGTCTTCTTCCGGCCCGGAGAGACGAAGGGCTTCTTCATCGGGAAGATCATCCCTTACCGGGGGGCTTGGGTCGAGTTCGAGTTCGACGCCAAGAATACCCTGTTTGTCCGGCTGGACAGGAAGAAAAAATTCCTGGCCTCGGTCTTCCTGCGGGCCCTCGGGTTCGGCTCGGACGAAGAGATCATCCGTCTCTTTTACAATGTCTACAAGATCATTCCCGAGGGCGGCCAGCTCCACTGGGAGCTCGCGGACCACCTGGCCGGGAAAACCGTTGGCGACGATGTCCTCGCCCCAAACTCTAAAAAAGTCCTCGCCCCCGCCCGGAAAAAGCTGACGGCCGGGATCATCCAGGAGTTGAGGGAAAAAGGGGTCAGCCGTGTTCCCCTTGTCAAGAAAGAGCTCCAGGGAGCTTACTCCCTAAGCTCGATCAAGGGCAAGGTCAAGGCGAACGAGGAGATGGGCGACGTGCAGCTCGACCTCCTGAGCGGGCGCGGCGAGCCCTTCGAAATCTTCTTCCCCGAGCTGGACAGGACGGGGATGATCATCAGCAACACCCTGAAGAAAGACCTTCGCAAGGATACCAGCCAGGCGCTGGCCGAGATCTACCGGAAGCTGAGGCCGGGCGAGCCCCACACCATGGAGAGCGCCCACAACCTCTTTCGCAACCTGTTCTTCAACCCCCAGAAGTACAACTTCTCCCGCATCGGCCGGTTGAAGTACAACATCAAGCTCGGCAAGGAAACCTCGCTCGAAGAGAAGATCCTCCAGCCCCTGGACTACGTCGAGGTTATCAAATACCTGCTGCGGCTCAGGCAGGGAGAGGGCACGGTCGATGATATCGACCATCTCGGCAACCGCCGGGTGCGGTCGGTGGGCGAACTGGTAGAGAACGGCTTCCGCATCGGCCTCACCCGCATGGAGAGGACGATCAAAGAGAAGATGACCATCAGTTCCGACCTGACCTCGGCCATGCCCCAGGACCTGATCAATTCCAAGCCGGTCATCGCTGCTCTCAAAGAGTTTTTTGGCAGCTCCCAGCTCTCCCAATTCATGGACCAGATCAACAGCCTGGCCGAGATCACTCACAAGCGACGCCTGAGCGCCCTGGGGCCGGGAGGATTGAGTCGGGAGAGGGCCGGTTTCGAGGTCCGCGATATCCAGACTTCTCACTACGGCCGGATCTGCCCGGTGGAGACACCGGAAGGGCCGAACATCGGGCTGATCTCCTCACTCAGCTGCTATGCCCGGGTCAATGATTACGGGTTTGTCGAGACCCCCTACCGGAAGGTCCGCAAGGGTCGGATCGTCGATTTCACCAAGGTCGTCCATCCCGGCGACAGCTCCTACAAGATCGGCGAGGTCGTGGAGAAAGAGGCCCTGTTCAAGACGGTCGAACAGCTCAAACGGGGGAAAGTCAGGCAGCTTCCCGTAGTCGAGCCCTATTGCTTCTACCTGACGGCCTGGGAGGAGGAAAAGTACATCATCGCCCAGGCGAATGCCCCGGTCAGTGAAGAAGGCCGGTTTATCGGCGAATACGTCAGCGCCCGGCAGGCCGGCAATTTCAAAGACGTGCCCAAGGAGCAGGTCGACTACATCGACGTCTCCCCCAAGCAGCTCGTCTCCCTGTCCGCCGCCCTGATCCCGTTCCTCGAGCATGACGNNGGACGGGTATCGAATACCTTGTCGCCAAAGGGTCCGGCGATGTCGTCATCTGTCAGCGGCCGGGTGTAGTCGAGTTCGTCGACGCCGAGCGGATCCTGATCCGGGTCGACGAGAAAGAAAAGGCCAAAGAGCACGACGTCGGCACCGACCTATACCTCCTGATAAAGTTCCTCCGGACCAACCAGAACACCTGCATCAACCACCAGCCGATTGTCCGTAAGGGCGAACGGGTGGAGCGGGGGCAGATACTGGCCGATGGTTCCTGTACCGACAAGGGCGAGCTGGCCCTTGGGAGAAACGTCCTCTGCGCCTTCATGCCCTGGCGCGGGTACAACTTCGAAGACGCCATCATCGTCAGCGAGAAGCTGATCAAAGGAGACATCTTCTCCTCAATTCACATCGTTGAAGAGACGATCGAGGCCCGGGATACCAAGCTCGGTCCCGAGGAAATCACGCGGGACATCCCCAACGTCCCCGAGAATCTCCTGCGCAACCTGGATGAGAACGGGATCGTCCGGATCGGCGCCTATGTGAAATCGGGGGACATCCTGGTGGGAAAAGTCGCTCCCAAGGGAGAAACGCAGCTGTCACCCGAAGAAAAATTGCTCAAGGCGATCTTCGGAGAGAAGGCCTTGGACGTGAAGGATGCCTCACTCTACTGCTCGCCCGGTGTCGAGGGCACCGTCATCGACGTCCGGATCTTTTCCCGCCGCGGCAGCGAGAAGGGCCCTCGGGCCAAGGTCATAGAGAAGGAAGAGATCGCCAAGATGAAGCGCAACCTCGATGACGAGATCACCATCCTCGAGGGCGAGAAGTTCCGTCGGGTCAAGACCTATCTCAAGGGAGAGGTGCTCGACAGGGACCAGAAGGTCTCCGGAATCCCGCTCGCCAAAGGCACCAGGCTGTCTGAGAAAGTCCTGGACACCATCGATCCCGAAGACTATTCCAGACTGAAGCTCGAAGGCAATGAAGAGCGCGAAGCCAAGATCAAGGACATCGAGAAGAAGGTGCGGCGTCAGATCGACGCGCTCAAGGCCGAGTTTAAAGAAAAAGTGGACGCCCTGAAAAAGGGGGACGAGCTCAGCCCCGGTGTCATCCAGGCGATCAAGGTCTATATCGCCATGAAGAGGAAACTCTCGGTCGGCGACAAGATCTCCGGACGCCACGGCAACAAGGGCATCGTGGCCAAGATCGTGCCTGAGGAGGACATGCCCCGCCTCCCCGACGGGACTCCGGTGGAGATCGTGCTCAACCCGCTGGGTGTTCCCTCTCGTATGAACGTGGGCCAGATCCTGGAGACCCATCTCGGATGGGCGGCCGATAGGCTCCACCTCTGGGTCGACACGCCGGTCTTTGACGGCATCACCGAGAAGGAAATCAAAGAGCTCCTGAAGAAGGCCGGGCTGCCCGAATCCGGAAAAACTCCCCTCTTCGACGGGGTGACGGGTGACCTCATGGCCCAGGAGGTCACCGTCGGCTACATCTACATGATGAAGCTNNGCGCTCGAGGCCTACGGCGCGGCCTTCACGCTGCAAGAGCTCCTGACCGTCAAGTCCGACGATGTCGAGGGCCGGGCCAAGATTTACGAGGCCATCGTGAAGGGCGACCTGGACTTCCAGCCGGGCCTGCCGGAATCGGTCAACGTCCTGATCCGCGAACTGCAGAGCCTCTGCCTGAACGTCGAGCTGGAAAAGGCTGAGCGGGATGAGATCCTGCCCTGGGGGATCGAGGTGCCGGCGCTGAAAGGAGAACGGTGATGGAAGTCAGACCGAATATATCGGGAAAGTCCAGGATCGATTTCGACCGGGTCCGGATCAGCATCGCCTCCCCGGAGAAGATAAAGAGCTGGTCCTGGGGCGAGGTGACCAAGCCCGAGACTATCAACTACCGGACCTTCAAGCCGGAAAAGGACGGACTCTTCTGCGCCAAAATATTCGGACCCATCAACGATTATGAATGCCTCTGCGGCAAGTACAAGCGGATGAAATACCGGGGCATCATCTGCGAGCGCTGCGGTGTCGAGATCACGCGGAGCAAGGTTCGTCGCGACCGGATGGGCCACATCGAGCTCGCCGCCCCGGTCACGCACATCTGGTACTTCAAGGGCGTNNGCCCACATCTGGTTCTTCAAGAGCCCGCCGAGCCGGATCGGGCTGGTCCTCGACCTCTCCATTAAGGACCTGGAGAAGGTCCTCTATTTCGAGTCCTATATCGTCACCGACACCGGCGATACACCCCTCAAGGATAGACAGCTCCTCAACGAAGAGGAGTTCAAGGAGGCTCAGGAGAAGTACGGCAACAAGTTCGAGGTCGGGATCGGCGCCGAGGCCGTCGACGGCCTCCTCACCCGGATCGACACGGCCAAGGAAACTGAGCGCCTCCGGAAGTTGATGAAGAAGGATACTTCCCAGCAGAGGAAGCTCCGCTACGCCAAACGGCTCCGGGTTTTCAAGGCGCTGAAGAAGTCCGGAAACCGGCCGGATTGGATGATCCTCAAAGTCGTCCCCGTCATCCCGCCCGACCTCCGGCCGCTGGTCAGGCTGGACGGCGGACGGTTCGCCACCTCGGATCTCAACGACCTCTACCGCCGGGTTATCAACCGGAACAACCGCCTCAAGNNCCCGAGCTCATCATCCGCAACGAGAAGAGGATGCTCCAGGAGGCCGTGGACGCCCTCTTCGACAACGGGAAAAGGGGCCGAGTCCATCTCGGTGCGAATCGCCGGCCGCTCAAGTCTCTGAGCGAGGCCCTGAGGGGGAAACAGGGGCGTTTCCGCCAAAACCTTCTGGGCAAGCGGGTCGATTATTCCGGCCGATCCGTCATCGTGGTCGGACCGGAGCTCAAGCTCAATCAATGCGGCCTGCCCAAGAAAATGGCCTTGGAGCTCTTCAAGCCGTTCATTTTCCATAAGCTGGAGAAAGAAGGCCTGGTCCCGAGCGTCAAAATCGCCCGGGAGTGGCATGAGGCCGAGCGTCCCGAGGTCTGGGACTACCTTGAAGAGGTGGTCCGTGAGCATCCCATCCTCCTCAACCGCGCTCCCACCCTCCACCGGCTCGGCATCCAGGCCTNNCCTGATCGAAGGCAAGGCAATCCAGATCCATCCCCTTGTCTGCGCGGCGTTCAACGCCGACTTCGACGGCGATCAAATGGCCGTGCACATCCCTCTCTCCGTCGAGGCCCAGATCGAAGCCCAGACGTTGATGCTCTCGACCAATAACATCCTCTCGCCGGCCCACGGAAGGCCGCTGACCATCCCCAGCCAGGACATGGTCCTCGGGTGCTATTACCTGGCGCTGGAGAAAAAGGGCCTTCCGGGAGAAGGACGGATCTTCTTTTCCCCCGAGGAAGCCCTGTCAGCCCTGGAGAACAAGGAAATCGCCCTCCAGGCCCGGATCAAGCTGCGGTTCAGGGGCCCGTTCATGAACCTGGCCACCTATTATGACGACCAGGCGGTCATGACCTGCCCGGTCACCAATGTCCAGAACATGCTGGTGGACACGACCCCTGGACGGCTCATCTTCAATGCCATCCTGCCCAAAGAGATCCCTTTTATCAACGGCATGTTGCGGAAGAAGGGGCTGGAGAGCCTGGTCACTCTGACCTATCTCAAGGTCGGACTCGGTCCGACCATCGCCATGCTGGACAAGCTGAAAGAGACGGGCTTCCTCTATGCGACTATGGCCGGGTTCTCCCTGGGCATCGATGATTTCGTCATCCCCAGAGAAAAAAAAGACCTCGTCGACAGGGCTCATAAGGAAGTCCAGGAGATTGAGCGACTCTACCGCGACGGAACCGTCTCCGCCGGAGAGCGCTTCAACCGGGTCGTCGAAATCTGGGGCGCTGTCACCGACAAAGTCTCCAACGCTATGATCGATGAGATGCGGCGGATCAGCTTCGAGAGCGACGAGCTCAACCCGCTGTTCGTCATGGCCGATTCCGGTTCCCGCGGCAACAAGCAGCAGATCCGGCAGTTGGCCGGAATGCGCGGCTTGATGTCCAAGCCTTCTGGAGAGATCCTCGAAACACCGATCACGTCTAACCTCCGGGAAGGCCTAAATGTCCTTCAGTATTTCATCTCGACACACGGAGCCAGAAAGGGATTGGCGGACACGGCCCTGAAAACGGCCAATTCCGGCTACCTGACCCGCAAGCTTGTCGACGTAGCCCAAGAAGCCATCATCGATGAGCGGGATTGCGGGACGCTCAAGGGAGTCAACATCACGGCCATCGTCGAGAACGGCGAGATCATCGAGCCGTTCATCGACCGCATCGTGGGCCGAATCGCCATGGAGAAGATCGTCCACCCCGATACTGGCGAGGTCATCGTCGCCCCCAACCAGGAACTCACAGAAGAAGTCGCCCACCAGTTCCAGAACTTGGGCATCGAGAAAATCCGCATCCGTTCCATCCTGACCTGTGAGGCGAAGAAGGGGGTCTGTCAGCTCTGCTACGGACGCAACTTGTCCAGCGGTTCGCTGGCCGAGCTGGGAGAGGCCGTCGGCATCATCGCCGCCCAATCGATCGGCGA
>DQHV01000297.1 GCA_003524335.1 Candidatus Aminicenantota bacterium
GCCGAGATGACCGTTTCGATCCCCTTGTTCGCCGATAGCAGGCCAAAGCTGAGCAAGACCGTCTTGCCCTCGACGCCAAAGAGGTCCTTGTTGAAGCTCGGGTCGACGAAGGGCACATCCGGGATACCGTGGGGGATCAGATCGATCTTCTCCGGCGGCACATGATAGACCGCCTGCAAGAATTCCGAGCCGCGTTCGCTCATGACGACAAGCCGATCCGACAGTGCGGCGACCTCCTCCAGCACCCGGCGCTGATCAGGGTCGGGCTCGTTGAGAATGGTGTGTAACGTTGTCACAATGGGCATGCGCAATTCACGCAGGAGGGCCAGGATGTGGCTGCCNNGTGGCGATGCCGCACTGCCGCGGCAGGTAGTTGCCGATGAAGGAGATGCGCTTGATGGTTGAATTGGCTGATCTAGATTCCATAACGAGCATATCCTTCCTGCCCCCCGTTCCGATCGCTTGGCCAACTCACGTAGAAAGACGGCCGCTCCAGAATTATCGCTTTCGCCTTGGCCGAAATAGACTGGGACCGAGTGTTTCCCGTCTGGAAGTTGAGCCGCTCGGGATCACCGATAACCTAAGTATACCACAATTCGACGGCCGGAATCGGGGCTGGCGTAAAAACCTGAGAGGACCGCTTTCGTCTTCTCGATTCCCTCGCCCGTTGACTTCCCCTCCTAACGGCGATATTCTCTGGCCGGCCAGACGGGGTCCCGGGCCATGAAATGCCCAAAGTGTCACACAGATAATCCCGATACATCCCGGTTCTGCGGGAGCTGTGCGTCTCTACTGGGGGACGTCGGAGGTCCCGGATTTCCGGCGACGCGGACCCTGGAGAGATCCGCGCAGGCGGCCGCGCCGGGAACGATGACCGCGGGAAAGTACCGGATCCTCGGGGAGATCGGGCGGGGCGGCATGGGTGTCGTCTATAAGGCCGAGGACGTCAAGCTCGACCGGCCTGTTGCCCTGAAGTTCCTGCCGCCGCAGTGGACGTTGGACCCCGAGGCGAGAGAGCGATTCATCCTTGAAGCCCGGGCGGCCTCCGCCCTCGACGATCCGAACATCTGTACGGTTTATGAGATCGGCGAGACCGAGGATAAGCAGCTGTTCATCACCATGGCCTGCTACGAGGGGGAGAGTCTGCGGGAAAAGATCCAACGCGGGCCGCTGAGGCCCGACCAGGCGATCGACATCGCCATCCAAGCGGCCCACGGCCTGGCCAAGGCCCATCAGAAGAAGATCGTCCATCGCGACATCAAGCCGGCGAACATCCTGATCACGGAAGGCGGAGTCGTCAAGATCGTCGATTTCGGGTTGGCCAAGCTCGCGGGCCAAGCGAGGCTGACGAAGGAAGGCTCCACGGTCGGGACGGCGGCCTATATGTCGCCCGAACAGGTGAAGGGAGAGCCGGTCGACCAACGGACCGATATCTGGTCCCTGGGCGTCGTCCTCTATGAGATGGTCGAGGGGCGGCTGCCGTTCAAGGGCGAATTCGAACAGAGCCTGGTGCACGCGATCCTGACCTCGGAGCCCGAGCCCGCCACGAAGGCCAATAAAGACCTTCCCCCGGGACTGGAGCGGGTCATTCTCAAGTGCCTGACGAAGAACCCGGCCGGCCGCTACCTGAGCATGGACGATCTGGCCGAGGACCTGAAGTCGATAGCCGAAGGGCTAAAACCCCTGATAGCCGCGCCGGGCCTGTTCCGAGGAAAGATCTTGGGGATCCCGAAGGTCTATGCCTATGCCGGGCTGGCTTTCGTGGCGATCCTGGCTTCCGTATGGCTATTGACGGGCCGGTTCGCGCGCGGGAAGGCCGCCGGTCCGATCGCCGGCCTCTCCCCGGATAAGCGCCCGCCGACCGTCAGCACGGGAGCCAAGGCCTCGCCGAATGCCGAGGCCAATGAGTATTTTGAACGGGGAATGCTCTTTCTCAAGGCCCAGTTCGACCTGCCGAAGGGTAGGACCATGCTCGAGAAAGCGCTGGAGTTCGACCCGAAGTTCGCCGAGGCCCGGGCCTGGTACGGCTTCACGTTCATCCTCGAGATCGACAGCGGCCTCGCCAACGACTCCAGCTGGCTTTACCGTGCTGAGCAGGAGCTGCGGAGGGCCCTGTCGGAAGACCCCAATTCGGCCCACACGCATGCCAGCCTGGCGGCCCTCTATCTCTACCAGGGCCGGAAAGACCTGGCGCTCGAAGAGGCCCAAAAGGGGCAGGCCCTCGATCCGAACGAATGGGACTCGAAGATCTGGCTGTCGAACTGTCACGTCCTGAGCGGAGATTATGCATCGGCCAAGGATCTGCTTCGCCAGGCCTTGGAGCGAGATCCTTTGCTCTTCCCGGCCCGCATGGGTCTCGCGGAGATACTGCGGCTCGAGGGGGACCCGAGCGGGGCGATTCAAGAGCTGAGCAAGATCCTGGAACAGGACCCTCGGAACCTCTATGCGCATCATAAGCTGGCCCGGGCTTATATCGAGATGAGCGATCTCAAGCGCGCTCGCCAGGTTCTGGAGGAGCTTTCTTCCGAGGGCCAAAGTAACTACGACGTTAGGATAACCTGGGCGCTTTTGTCGGCGCTGGAGGGCAAGGTCGCGGAAGCACGGGGATGGATGGACGAAGAAAGCCTCAAATACGGCGCCCTGAGCGTGTTTGCGACATCCACGGTCGCGGATTTCTATGCCGTCGCCGGTGAGCCGGACAAAGCCCTGGATTGGCTCGAGANNCCCGCCCCTGTTTCGCCGTCCGCTATGATCCCTTGGGCTTGAAGGCTTGGACGCTCAGGCTGAGGACCGACGAGACGTGGTCCATGAGCTCCCCCTGGGGGATGTCGAGCTTCTTGATGATCTCCGGAGCCAGCGTATCCTCGAGCACGAGCTCGGAGGGGAAGACCTTCTCGCTCACGACGGA
>DQHV01000384.1 GCA_003524335.1 Candidatus Aminicenantota bacterium
GGAGGTCCAGTTTGACAACGGCACCATCGTCCGGCTCGACCTCAACTCCCGGCTGAAGATCGAGACTCTCTTGGCCCAAAGCCTGAGCACCGCCAAGAAGATATCCAACCTGGTCCTCGAAGAAGGGCAGGTCTATGTGATGTACAAGAAGCACAACTTACTTGAGATTTTCCAGATCGTCACTTCCGGAGCGGCCGTCAAGCTCGACCACAATTCCGTCGCCCTGATTCGGCTGACCGCAGAGGGGACGACCGACGTTCAAGTGGAAAGAGGCAAGGCCTTTTTGCTCTTCGGCGTGGACAAGATGCGTCTATCCCAAAAAAGCATCAACGCCAAGCAGAGGGGCATCGTTTCGGCCGAGAACCGGGTTGAGCTGGCCGAGTACGAGGTGCTGTCCGATTTCAAGGCCTGGAACGAGTCGATCAATGCCCATTTCCCAGAACTGCATGAAGGGAGCTACCTCCCCAAGCCCATCCGGAATGTCTCCAAGGTCATTTTCGAGTTTGCCCAGAAGTTCGGGAACATGCATGGCGAATGGCTCTGGCATGACCTCTACGGCTATGTCTGGCGGCCCTATCTTAACCACTATCGCTATCCCTGGGGAACCTGGCAGCCCTATATTAACGGGAGCTGGACGAGTTCCGGCGGGGAGCTTTTCTGGGTTCCCAGCGAGCCCTGGGGCTGGGTTCCCTACCATCTCGGCATCTGGATGTGGGACAAGAGCAAGGGCTGGGTGTGGCTCCCCGGATCCATCTTCGCTCCGGCCTGGGTAGTCTGGGAATCCTTTTCCGGGATGTATTGTTGGCGGCCCTATTATCTGTATGACTGGATGTATGGATTCGACAGCTTCTGGGGGTCTTTTTATGGGGGCGGGTTTTACAGCTATTATAATCCGTTCGGCCCGAATCAGCTCTTTCCTCAACCTTCCCGGGAAATCATCGACAGTATCCGGAAGGATCAGTTGAAGAAGAACGCTTCGCCCTCGCTCCCGATGCCCAAAGAGATGAAAAAAGCCTTCGGGGCGACATTGGCCGCGCTCAAGCGGGGAGACCAAGCTGTCCTGAGCTCGGTCGAAGGCCTTCCCCATCATCCGGTCATGGTCAAGAAGCAGGATTTTCTTTCGCCCCGATGGCAGGAGAAGGTCATCCCTCTTGACCGGTTGGCTAAAGAGATCGAGGCGGTCCCTCAAGCCGCCAGGTCGGCTTCTCCGCGCCGGTCGGCCGACGTTTCGCGCGACGCGCTGCGGACCATAGAGCGCAGCCACCTCATCGCCGACATCAAGTCAGTTGGGGTGCCCTCGCCCAGAATGACCCGGGAGCCAGCTCCGCCGGCCCTGCGGGATATGGAATTCAACCGCGACACAGCAGCTGGCCCGCGGGAGGCCGCCGTCCTGCCGTCTTTCCGGTTCCGGGATTGGAACCCGGACGTTAGGACCGCAGTCAGGCTGGGAGTGGAGATCTCCTATCTTTGCCGAACCAATGAAATCGCCTGCCCTCAGCTAGGCCTGACGTCACGCCAGATCAGCCCGGCCATGCAGACGATGGGAGGCTTGGGGGGCTTTGTGCCGTCGAGCGGCTCCTCTTCATCTCACGGAAATACGTCTGCGGCCAGATCGACGTCCCCTTCCGCGGGGCCTTCTCGCTCTTCGGGATCATCGGGCAGCCAGAAGCAAAAAAACTGAGGCCGTAGGTTCCTTTCTCAGAAAAAGCCGGCCCTGATGCAAACCAGAGGGTCCGAGAAAAGCAGGCGGTATTTTTCAATCGCCTGCTTGAAATCGCCCAGATACTCTTCCCCGAGAGGCTCAACGGGATCGAACTTGGCGCTGAGGGGGTTAAGGTAGCTGCCGTTGCGTGTAATGCGGTAGTCCAGGTGGGGGCCGGTCGAATCTCCCGACGAGCCCACGTATCCCACGATGTCGCCGCTCTTCACGCGGGCTCCAGAGCGAATTCCCGGCCCGAAGCTCCGGAGGTGGAGGTACATCGTCTCATAGGCGTTCTTGTGCCGGATCCTAACCATCCGGCCGGAGGCGCCGTTCCAGCCGGCGAAGGTCACTGCCCCATCGGCTGTGGCCTGGACCATTGTTCCGACACGAGCGGCGTAGTCCACGCCGTAGTGCGCCCTGTACACTTTGTGGATCGGATGGAGCCGGCTGCCGCTGAACCGGGAGGTGATCCGGGCCCATTTGATCGGAGACTTGCGGAACTCTTTTTCCAGGGATTTTCCTTCGGCATCATAGTGGCCGGGTTTCTTGGTGTCGGGAGGGATAAAATAGAAAGCCTGCAGCATCCTCCCTTGATTGGTGAACTCGGCGGCGAGGATCCGCCCATAGCCGATAAACTTTCCCTGAAGGTATCTTTTCTCGAAGATAACCTTGAAGGTGTCCCCTTGCCTGAGGTCGATATAGAAGTCGACGTCCCAACCGAACAGGTCGGCAAAGGCCAGGGCCAGAGAATCCTCCTCGCCAAGGCGGTTGAAGGCCAGTATGGGACTTTCATCGATCGAGCCCCAGATCATTCCGGTCATGGTCTCGACCGGACGGGCATGGAGACCGGCCTTGAACACATCTTCCCGCTTCTCTACGGACAGGTAGTTGAGATCATCGATATCGTACTCGAGGCGGACCACGGCGCCGGACGGATCGGCAAAGAGGCGCAGGTGCTGGCCCGTCCTGAGACGGCGGAGGTCGAAGACCGGCTTGACCTGATCATATAAAGCCTGGATGTCGGCGGCCGAAAACCCGTAGCGAGCGAGGACTTTGCCGATCGTGTCGCCGGAACGAATTTTCACCCTGTACTCGGCCAGAGCGGGCGTTTGGGCGGCCGGGATGGCCGGGGCTGCTGCCTTGGCCGGGACCGGTCGCGGCTTTCCGCTGTCGAGCTGGGTCATGACGACTAGGGCGATGACGGCAAAGGCCGCGATCAGGAGGACGACGAGAAGCCGTTTCCTTCTTCTCCTCCGTTGGATCTTAAACTGGACTTTTGCCATCATCATGGGCTTCCGGGCAATCCCCTTATTCTACACTGCCAGTCCGGTTTTCGTTTTACCTATCGGGCTGGCTAGCGATCCGCCCTCGACTGCGCCGCCAGGAAGGCGAGCCTCGCTACGTCGGCCAGCATGTCCGGGTTGATGCGGAAAATGGTGTCTCCGGTCTGATGATAGTGGAGGTGCGGGCCATTGGAGTGGAACGACACGACCGGGATTCCCTTCTGATAAAAGGGGGCATGGTCTGATCCCCGCACACCCACTCCTTTGATCGGATAGGCGCCCCCGAGCGTCTTGACCTGCTTGTCAGCCTCCTCGAGAAGGGCTTTGAGCTCCGGGAGATCGCTGCTGTAGCCGAAGCCCGACCGGTCTCCTTCGCCGACCATGTCGAAGTTGAACATCGTGTCGACTTTATCGACCCCCGGCGGGAGATGCTCAACGAAATGAGTGGATCCCATGAGCCCCATTTCCTCGCCGCCGAAGAGCGCGAAAACCACCGACCGCTTGGGCTTCCTCCCCAGCTTGGAGAAGGCCTGGGCGATCTCCATGATGGCCGCGCTCCCGCTGGCGTTGTCGTCCGCGCCGGGAAAATGGAGCCCCATATGGAACCCGTTGTGGTCGAAATGGCCGCCGAGGACCAGGACTTCCCGGCGGAGCTGCGGGTCAGATCCCTCGACCCAGCCGACGACGTTATAGCCGATCCCAGCGGGGAAAGGCCGGGCCTCAACCTTGAGGCGGACCCGGGTTTTCAGGAGGAAGGAGAGGGGTTTCTTGTAGGTCGAGAGGTCCTTTCTCAGGTCGGCCGCCAAGATCCCCTTTTCCTTCAAGATCAAGTCCGCCACCTTGACGGTGACCTCGGCGGGGGTGAAGCCTTCGATCCAGTCGCCGTTGGGGTTGGAAGCAATCTCGTCGTAGATGTAGATAATACCCAGGGCGCCTTTGCCTTTGGCCGTTCTCATCCGGGCGCGGTGATGGTCATGGGGTTCGTAACGGCGGTCGGACCCGTCCGGAGTCCCCCGGAAGCAGAAGACAAATTTGTCCTTGACATCTTGCCCGGCATAGTCGTCGTATCCGAGCTCAGGCGCGCAGATTCCCCAGCCGGCGAAGACGAGGTTGCCCGTGCGGTCGCCGCTGTCGCTGAAGAGAAGGGGAAGGAACTCTGTCTCCGGCTCGAGCTTGATCTCTTTAACCGTCGCTTCCTTCGCTCCTTCTATCTTCTCCTCAAGAAAAAGAGTCATCTCGGCCTTGTCGATGATGACGTAGGGTGAGGGATAGGGCTGAAGGTAGCCGGCCTCTTTGCTGAATGGCTGGAGCCCCCACTCCTTGAACTTGGAGGCCGCCCACTTCGCCGCCGCAGTGTAGCCCTCGTGCCCGGTCAGCCGTCCGGCAAATTTCTCCGATCAGAGAATCTTGCAGTAAGAATAAGCTTCGAACGGCTGGATGGAATCCAGGGCGCGCTGGATATCGGGGTTCGGCTTGTCGGCCGCCAAAGCGAAGATCCCAAAGACTAGAATAATCACGACAATCCCTATCGTCGAAGATCTTATTTTCATTATCTCTCCTCTCCCGGGCGCTCGGCCTTCCCGACAGAATAAATCGGGTTAAGCCCGCAACCCGGCTAAGCGGCGGTTAAGATTTCGATCACAGACATCCGTCTGTTCTCGCGGAAGCGCGCGATTGACGGTCAGTTTTCGACCCTGCGGATGGAGATGATGGTGACGGCCTCGCGGGGGACATCTTCCATACCGTGGACCGTCCTTGTCGGAGTGGTGGCGATGGCATCCACCACATCCAGGCCCGCCGTGACCTTGCCGAATACGCAATAGCCGAAGCCACCCGGCGTATTGTCCCTGTGATTGAGGAAATCGTTGTTCACGTGGTTGATGAAGAACTGGCAGGTGGCGCTGTTGACCTCTCCCGAGCGGGCCATGGCGAGGGTCCCCCTGTCATTCTTGAGATCGTTCCCGGCNNCCTGGATCATGAACCCCTTGATGACGCGGTGGAAAATCAGTCCGTCGTAGAACTGGGCGTCGACATAGTCGAAGAAATTCTTGACCGTCACCGGGGCCTTGTCGGTGTAGAGCTCGAGGGTGATATCGCCTTTGCTTGTTTTTAGCAGGACCTTCGGGTTGGCTCCGGCCGCCTCGCTCGTCCCGAAGAAGGCGAGGAACAGAGTGGCGGAAAGGAGAGTGATCAAAACTCTGAACATTTTAACCTCCGTTGGACTCTATGGCGCGAATCGGAAAAATATCAGAAACCGGCGCCCAAATCAACCGCGAAATTG
>DQHV01000313.1 GCA_003524335.1 Candidatus Aminicenantota bacterium
GCAGGAGATGATGGGCCTCATCGGCTTCTTCATTATTCATCCCAGAAGGCCCTATCAGCCGAAAGTCGACAAGGACTTCGGCCTGATCCTTCAGGAGTGGGCCGTTTTGCCCAATAACACTATCCCCAATACGATGTCCATGGAGTTTAACCTGCTCACCTTAAACGGAAAGGCGGGGCCGGCAACAACTCCGCTGATCGTCAAGTTGGGGGAACGAGTGCGAATCCGGATGGTCAATCTCGGCATGGACCACCACCCGATGCATCTCCATGGCCAGCAGTTTTNNTGATGAATCAGATGGTCTCCATGGTTGGTCCTCTAGCTCATCGACCCATGGGTCTTGAGACGGGGCTCGGCATGGAAGAGGGGATGGGCATCGTCCGCCAGGGACATGCTCTTTCTCCGGACCTGGGGCCCGGCCTGGGCCGCGGCATGGGCATGACCTCCAGGGAAAAGCCCGTCTCTAACCTCATAGGCCGCGACGAGTCTCCCCAGCATCAACAACATGAAGTATCTCATGCGCAACCAGAAAAAAGAGTCCCCGGATATCCTCAGGACATGTGGATGCCGATGNNAGAGTTCTGCCGAAAGAAATGTATGAAAACATTATGGGGATGATTTCCGACTCGGAACATGCCGCCGAGCCTCCCGGCGAAAGCAAATTATCCGGAAGCCTCATTGAGGGCGAGCGCGTTGTCCGCGTGCGGGCCCGCCGGTTTGAATTCATTCCGAAGGAGATAATCGTCAGACAGGGTGAAAAAGTCCGCCTCGAGATTACGAGCGAAGACGTGACTCACGGAATCGAGATTCTAAGCTATGGTCTTAACAGGAGGCTCGAGCCCGGAAAAACAGAAGTCATAACTTTTGTTGCGGATAAACCAGGTCGCCACCACTTTCACTGCTCCGTCAACTGCGGAGAGGGACATGACAAGATGCACGGCGAGCTCATCGTGCTTCCGCATGCGCATTAGAGCTTGAGGAGACGATGCGGTCCTTTGATTGAATTTGCTTTAATAATAAACCCTCCGTGTGAAAAACTTATGAAGAAAACCTATAAAGATTGTGAAGATCTGCTTTACTTAGAAGCTTGGTTCATAATCTGAATTAATGTCTCTTCCACCTCTTTTGCGACCGGCTGAAGATCCGGGACATTAAACTGTGAAATCAGGACCGTCGGTTTGAGAGTGGCCAGCTTGACTTTCCCGCCCGCGGTGAAGACCGATATCCGACAGGGTAAAGCGGTGGAGATTTCCATATCCTTTTCGAGAACTCTTTTGGCTTGGTGAGGGTTACAGACCTCGAAGATCCGACATTCTTGATCAAATTCAACCCCCTTTTTCTTCATCGTTTCTTTGAGATTGTGAACCGTCATAACACCAAACTTGTTTTCCACTACTGCTTTTTCAAGATCCTGGCAAACCTGATCGATTGTCTTCGTGCTTTCAATCTCGCATAGCATGGTTAATCCCTCCTTTCTAAGGTTCAGTTGGTAGCTAAAAGGTATTTTACATCAAATCTCTTTTCTTTCGGTAAAATTCTTCCTCATCGATTTGATTAAGAAAATCAGACCGACAATAACGAGCCCCCAAAAAATCATCATGAAGATCCAACCCATTCCCCACCATCCCCAATCCATACGACCGCTCCACTGGGGATAGGAATGGGTCAAGCCAAAGAAAAACCTACCGAATGTAATGACCGATATGATAATTTCCCCCATTCTTTTCCTCCTTTTCTTATGCCATGCTTCATTCCTACTCGTTAAAAGAAAAGAATTTCNNTCCTCCTCGTTAAAAGAAAAGAATTTCGTTTTCTTCTGCACTGGCCACATAAGCGTTTGCGCGCAGGTTTTGCTTCATCTCATCGTTGGGAATGATAGATCCGCGGCGACGTCGGACGTTAAATTAAGAAAGGAGGCACGCGCCCGCGGGGCGCCGGACCGGAAGGGATTTTCGCGGCACGGACAGTTTTGCGGGCGGTGCCAGGGTGCTTTGCGCTTACATTATCCCGCCGATGCGGGCCTCACCGCCCGCAGCATCGCCAGCGGCCCCAGGGCGGTGTCGAAGCGGCCGGTCTCTGCGACCGAGATGAATCCCGCCGCCTCGATCTGCCCCGGCAGGAGGCCGTCGAAATGATCGGCGGCCCGCTCTAGGGGCCGGAGGACGGCGGCGAGGATGCGCATGGGCACCGTGCGGGGAGGACCGAAGTCGAGCAGGTGGAACTCACCGCCCGGGCGAAGTACCCGCCGTACCTCTCGAAACGCAGCCCGTCGATCGGGACGGGTCAGGTGGTGGGTGACCAGGCTTGACACGACTCGGTCAAACGCGCCGTCGGGATAAGGAAGCCGCGTCGCTACGCCCCGGTCCCATGTGATCTGGGCCCCGCCGCGCTCGGCCTTTTCCCGAGCCCGGACCAACACCGCGGGGTCGGGGTCAATACCCGTTTTCTCGGCTTCCGGGTGCATCTGCTTGGCCAGGATGGTCAGCGTTCCGGTTCCGCATCCAAGATCGAGTACGCAAGCGCCCGCACCGAGCTTTGCCTGCTCGACGAGGCGGCGCTTGAAGGTGCCTTCCTGTATCGCCATGCGCAGGACAGGATCGTAGAGGGGCGTGAGCCAGCGGAAGCGGAGCGCGGGGAGGAAGTCAGCGGTTCGTCTCACGCCTGCTCCTTCCAGCCGAGGGTGGGGTGCCCCTCATCGCCTTTTCAAGGGAGACAAGGCCAGCCCGGGGCTCTGCTCCGGCCGTGGTCGCCCAAGATAAGCATTTCATCTTCTAGCGCGCGGGCTGCATGAGCAACACGCGGTAAAGCGCCGCGGCTAAAGCTAGAATCGTTCCGAGGACCCAGATGGCCAGCAAGGCAAAGGGGCTTTCCAGGTCTCGGGCCAGATAACCAGGCGTCTTAAAGCTACCAACGCCGATGACCTTGGCCGCCACGGTGATCGAACCCATCAGTCCCTGATCGGTTCGCGCTTCTTCAGCAGCACGCTGTTGCCATAGGGGCGCTGGTAGCTGACAAAATACCTGTCGTCGAACACCCCGAATTTTTCGGCCGGATAGAAGCTGATAGCGGCCATCCAGTTGTCCACATCCGACTGGTTCAGCCACATCCAATTAGCCGAATCCTCCCGATTTTTGTCGATGTTCACGATCCGCCCGTCCGGCTTGAGGTACTTCGCAGTCGCATTCACATAGATTTGACGATGTTCGATCATGTGCAGCACTCGATGGAAAAATGCCACGTCAACACCCTTCTCCGGCAGCTTGGGATCGTCGTATTCGCCCAGCACGGTCCGGAGATTCGTGATGCCTTCTTTTTTGGCTCGTTCGGCGATGTAATCGAGCATCTTCTCGTCAATGTCCACCGCATAGAGAATCCCGTTGGGGGCGACCGCTTTCGCCATGGGCACGGAAAAAGTCCCGCTGCCGGAGCCGATGTCGGCCACGATATCTCCCGGCTTGAGCCGCAGCTTCGCAATGACCTCGTTCACCTTCACGACCCGGTCGGGCCGTTCCATCCTCTTGATGTACTCTTCCGCCGGTAGTTGTTGCAGTTGGCAAGCGGAAGCGTCAGCCAAGCTAATTCCGAATAGCCCTAGAAAAGCGAAACATAAGATTTGGAGCTTTCCTCGTTTTATCATTTCAGTACTCCTAAAACGGTTACTTTGATTTTTATTCCCTTCAGCCAAAATCCTCTGCCGCTTAGTAGTCGATGCTCATCGCGCTTTCTGACGCGCTCGGGCCTTCCTTTTTTCGGTAAAGAAGCGGATACCCCGCCGCTTCCCAAGCCTTCATCCCGCCGCGAAGATCAAAGATATTTTTGTATCCCATTTCGAGCAACTCTTTTGCGGCGAGGGAGCTCATGTGCCCGGAACGGCAATAAACCACTATTTGTGCGTTCCTATCTGGCGGAAGTTGGTCAAGATGCATGTCGATTTCGTTATAAGCGATGAACAAATCAGTCGGATCGATCTCTCCCTCGTAGGGTATGTGGACGTTGACGAGGAGAAAGTTCTTTTCTTTCAAGAGATCATGAAGCTCCTGAGGAGCCAAGATGGCGGGCTCCTCCGTCCTGTCCCGGCCAGCGGCCGGGCTTCCCAGAAGCAGGATGGAAATAAAAATCGGGCACAATATGGATTGGAAAGTCCTCACTTTGCGCGAACGCCGAAGAAACCTCATTTTTTCCTCCTTCCGTTCTTAATCATCCTTCTACCCTCTCCCGCCAAACACGATAGCGAGTTCAGTGGAGGTAGGCGTTCAAAACATACTGTTGCACCATGCGTTGGGTGTTGAAGAAAGAAGCGTTGAAGGCGATGCTGTGCCGCATGACCTCTATCCATTTTTCTCTTTTTTTGTAGAACATCGGAAGAATGATGTTCTCCAATTTGTCGTAGATTTCCAGGGCGTCTCGATGATCATCAGGCGGTTCAGAAGATTTTGATCCAATGGACCATCCGGTCACGCCTTCGATGTGTCCTTCCAACCACCAGCCGTCGAGGACGCTCAAGCTGGGAATTCCGTTGTGGGCTGCTTTCATGCCGGAGGTCCCCGACGCTTCCATTGGCCTTTGGGGAGTGTTGAGCCATAGGTC
>DQHV01000215.1 GCA_003524335.1 Candidatus Aminicenantota bacterium
ATTCCCCTCTTTGGTAAAGTTCTCCCTTCATTCCCCTCTTTGGTAAAGTTCTCCCTTCATTCCCCTCTCTAGCAAAGAGGGGTCAGAGGAGATTTTATAAATCATAAGCAACTCCAGCAGAATTATGGGGAAACAGAATTATGGGGACACAAAACTTAGTTCCCCCTCTCCTCTGTCATCTCCCGCGAGGGGAGAGGAAATAAAAATAGCAGTTCTGGGGATACTAACCATAACTAATCCTTTGACAACCACTCGAATTGCGGTTAGTGTCCCCGGAATCAAAAATCCCCCCTTGCCCCCCTTTTCCAAAGGGGGGATAAGGTGGGGAAGAGTCCCNNGGCCGGTTTTGGCGTTGAACTCTCTGATCAGAGAGTCGATGGCCTCGGCCTGGCCCGCGATATCGCTCCAGTAGGCCGGGCCGTACCACTGGGCCTGGATCTCCTCGAACGTTTTTCCCTGCTGCTCCACCCAGGTGTAGTACTTCAGGTTGTGGACGCGGCGGCGGTCGTTGTAGGTCAACTCCTGCATGAAGTCGGTGGATGCCCCGAGCAGATAGCGGTTGTGGACGACGGCGGTGTCTGTGTTCGTGAACTCGCCCCGCTCGGCGGTCAGTTCGCGCAGACGGCTGCCGTACATCTCCATCGAGTCGGTTAGCACGGTCAGCACGATATCGGTCGCGCCCAGTTCAAAATAGCGGGCGAGCTTGACCGACGCGAGCAGGTTGGCGACGCCCGAAAGACCGAGCCAGGAGAGCTTTTCCACGAAATCGTTGGCGAGGCCCCGGCTGACCAGGTAGCGGCGTCCGGCCGGGTCGTTGAAGAGGCGGATGAGGCTAACGGCGGCTTCATCGTCGACGCCGATCACGAGGTCGGTGTTCCTGACGTTATGAATCCAGGGGACGTGCTTATCCCCGATGCCCTCGATGCGGTGCGCCCCGAACCCGTTGAGGAGGAGGGTGGGGCACTGCAAGGCTTCCGCGGCGGCGATCTTGGCGGCGGGAAAACGTGTTTTCAGAAAATCGGCCGCGGCGAGCGTTCCGGCAGACCCGGAGGTCGCGACAAAACCGCGGTAGGTATCGCTCGGCCTCATGGCCCGCCCCAGGAGTTCCAGCGCGGCCGGTCCGGTCACTTCATGATGCCAGAGGTAGTTTCCGAACTCATCGAACTGGTTAAAGACCACGACGTCCCGTCCGGAGAGGCGCAGTTCCTTGCACTTGTCGAAGATCTCCTTGACGTTGCTTTCGCTTCCGGGCGTCTTGATGACTTCGCCGGCCACTGAGGCCAGCCAGTCGAAGCGCTCCCGGCTCATTCCTTCGGGCAGCACGGCGATCGACTCGCAGGCGAGCAAGGCCGAATCGTATGCTCCGGCCCGGCAGTAATTGCCGGTCGAAGGCCAGACGGCCTTCTGACGTGTGGGATCGAACTGGCCGGTCACGAGCCTCGGGACCAGGCAGCCGAAGGCGGCGCCGACCTTGTGGGCGCCGGTGGGGAACCACTTGCCCACCAGGGCCAGGATACGGGCCTCGACACCGGTCAACGCCGGTGGGAATTCCAGGGCGTTAACGGGGCCAAAACCTCCGCCGTGCGGCTTTCGCTCGTTGTGCCAGGTGATCCGGAAAAGGTTGAGCGGATCGAGGTCCCAGAGCCCGACCGTTTTGAGCCGGGTCGCAATGGCCGCCGGGATCAGGCCGGGATCGCGCTGCTCCTTAAAGGTAGGAATGATGATGTTTCGCTCGCGGGCGCGATGCACGGCCCGGTCGAGCGTTTCCGGGTAAATCGTCAGGTCGATCATCGCGGTACCTCCGGATGCTTCGGGCCCCAGAAATCGTGGAACAGGGGGGCCAGCATGGGGATGAAAACCACCCAGCCGACGCCGAGTGCTGCAGCCAGTCCCATCTGGGGTTGCATGAGCCGGACAATGGCCATCATCGGCACCATGGCGAACATGAAATCGGGCAGCGCCACGCATACGGACCCCAGGCTGTAGCGGGCTTCGTAGGAGGCGACCACACCGACCATCGGGAACATGGTCATGAATCCCTGCAGGAGGCGCTTCATCAGGATGAGCGTCAGGATGACACCGGCGACAAGCGGGAATTTGATCCAGAAGGGGAGGTGGCTGCGGTGGCCGAGCTCATCGTGCCGGCGAAACAGGGCATGGGCGGAGCCGGCCACGAGCAGCGTGAACCCGCAGGCCAGCCAGAAGGCGGTCGATGTCTGCGGCAGAATCGGCCGCAGGAGGGCTCCGGCCAGGCAATAGCCCGCCGCGGAAATGACAATCGCCGGGATGATGGGCAGTCCGGCCCGGTCATGGAGAAGCCGCACTCCGTGCGTATAGGCCAGAAGGAGGTTGAGGGCGACGACGTGTGTGGTGTTGACCGGCGCCCCCACGGCCAACGACGCCAGGGTAAACGGGATCGGAAGGGTCATGATCAACGCCTTCCACTTCGGATGGGGGAGATAGGCGAGGAGCGTCGCCTGGAGGCTGACCACGGCCAGCAGGGTAAGATCCCAGGTTCCGAGATGGATCATGGCTTCGGGCGTGCTCCCGGACGTCTTGGCGCTGGGCCGAACCAGATCCGCTCGGCGTTTCCGGAGGCGATGAGATTCCGGACGCGGGGAGTTAGCCGGCGCAGCAGTCCGTTGTAGCGGGCGAGGCTCTTTCCCAGGTGGTCAAAATGTCCGCAGAGGTCGCTCCCAAGGCAGAAGCGGTCGGCATGACGGTTGATCGCATCAAGCCAGTGCTTCTTGGGCTCGAGCTCCAGAGTGATCACGTCGTCATACACCACCCAGGAGATGTCCACGTAGAGGTGGGGATGGCGGTTGAGGAGCGTCGAGACCATCTCATGGTAGTTTTTGTGATAGACGCGCCGCGAAATCCCGCAGTGGGCCCAGACGAATGTCGTCTTGGGGAAGCGCAGGAGCACCTCCTCGAGCTCATCGAGATGCTCATAATCATCATGAATGCTGACCGAAGTGCTGTTCTGATGGATGAGAACCGGCAGACTCCTGGACGCGCAGAGCTCGTAGACGTCGCACAGGGCGGGATGATTGACGCGGGCCGTTTCTTCGTTGGTCATGTTGGTCAGGTCGTCGTGGCGGCAGAGGACCTCGCCGATGCCTCGCCAGAACGTGTACTTGTCCAGCATGCGCTCGATGTCGCGGGCGGCATACCTGTCCGTGGGGTTGAACCCACAGATGAGCGGCGCAAACCGCCGGCGGGTTTTTGCGGGAAGGCGGAGAAACGCCTCGGCGACGATCTCGTCCGTCCCCTGGAAATAGTAGCAGCGGGAGTTGTCGTCGAGGTAGTAATGGGGCGCGTGCTTCTCGGCGGCGTCCCACTTTTTTTTGACCGGGAGCCCGAACAGGACGGCTTTGGAGATGCGGCCGGCGTCCATTGCGGCGACGAGTCTCTGGATGCCGTCGCTCTCCTGGATGAAATCCACGAAGTGGAGATGGGCGTCCACGACGGGGACGACCAGGACCTTCTCGGCGTGGGATGTGATCTTATGATGAAAGGCGGCGTGATAACTCATAGTGACTCCGGCCGGCCCTCTGCGGGCCCGTTTCGTTCATTCGGGGAGAGAGCATAACATCCGGGCCGACAGGTGTCAAAATAAGCCGATCGGCTCGACAAACCTCAGCTTGTCAGTCATACTGTGATATGATTTATTCATACCAAAGCTAAAACATCAGGCCGTTCTGGGAGAGTATTATTGCCGCCGGGGACACCCTCGTCAGTCACAATTACGTTCCAGTGGAGACATCCTCCCTAGCCTTGCGCAAGCTCGGATTGGAAGCCCTCCGCGTCCTCGAAAGGGATATCGTGCCCATTCTGCGCATCGTTTGGGTAACGAGAGAGGTTCATAATTCGGCCGCGAGCGCTCAGCTCGTCGCCTCCCGGCGCTCGCTCAGCCTGGTGGACTGCGTCAGTTTCGAGATCATGCGGAGGAGCGGCATCCGGACGGCCTTCTCCTTCGAGCGTCATTTTAAAGAATACGGTTACGAAATTTTGCCCGGATAGAACCGTTCCCGCCTTCTTATTTCAGAAGCTTCATCCACCGCAGAATGTCTTGAAAACGCGGTTCATTCCTCAGGTCATCGAATATCGGGTCCACGCTGAGATACGGCATATTGAGATCCTTCGCCTGGTAGGCCTTTTCCAACCAGTCGATCGCTTCTTTGTTCATCCCGGCTCGGGTGTAGAGCGTCGCGATCTGCCAGGGCGTGACATAAGTCGTCCGTGAGCGCGCCACCAGGGTCTCCGCGACACGCCGCAGCGCGCCCCTGTATCCGGCTTCCGCGAAGCCGCGCGCCAGGGCATCCTCGGCTTCTCGGTCACCCTTCGCCGCGTAGGATGCCTTCCATATTTCCAGCGCTTCCTTATACATGCGCTTCATGTGGTAAGCGGACCGTAGCGTTGAGAGCGCGATCGCGTCGTTCGGCGAATGACTGAGTATTTTGCGGAGCAACGCGACCGCGTCATCATACCGGCGCGAGCACATCAAGTGCATGGCATAAATGCCCTGGAATAGGGTGTTGAGCGGATCCAGATCCAACGCCCGGTCGGCCTGGGGCATCGCTTCCTTCGGACGCCCCGTTATATCCAAGAAATGCGCATAATAGATGCGTGGATCAGGATACATGGGGTTGAGTTCGATCGCCCGGCGGAAGGCCCTCTCCGCCCCCAGCCAGTCCCAATCCACCCAGGTGCTTATTATCGCCAGCGTGAAATGGACCTCGGAAAGAGTGTTGTCCAACTCCAGGGCCTTCAGCGCCGCCGCTTTGAGTTTCGGTGTTCCCTCCTCATAAGAAAGGAATCCCTGCTGCATGTACCCTTGCCAGACCATCGCGATCCCGGCGTACGCCAGGGCGTACTCCGGGTCTTTTTCCAGGGCCAGAGTGAAGTCCTCGAGCGCGCTGTCGAGATCCTGGCGGCTCAGTTTGTACCAGGAAAACCGCCCCTTGAGATAGGCGTCATAGGCTTCCGGATTGACCTGGCGGGCGCTGGCCAAACGCGTTTCTTCCTGCGGCGAGAGCCGGACTTTCACTTCGCGGGTGATCGCCGAAACAATCTCGTTTTGCAGAGATAGAACGTCACGGAGGTCCCGTTCGTAGCTGTGGGCCCAGAGTTGCGCTTCTGTCGCCGGCTTGATGAGCTGGGCGGTCACGCGCACGNNCGGAAAGATTCTCGAGCGGCAGGACGGCGAGGCTCTCGATGGCTTGGGGACGTCCGGTAAAATGCCTGAGGGCGATCAGGGTCATCAAGATGAGCAAACCCGCTGCGCCACCATAAAGCCCAGCCCTCTTCCACCGGCGAAGCTTGGCTTTCCACCGCCTTGCCCGAATCCTCTCTGGCTCGATCCCCTCGGATATGGACCTCAGGTCATCGATTAATTCCTCCATGGACTGGTATCTGTGATCCGGATTCTTCTCCAGCGCCTTGCCCACGACCTGCTCGACGGACGCGGGAATCTCCGGGCGTTCCGTCGAGAGCGGCTTGGGCCGCTCTTTCAAAATTGCATAGATAACGGTCTGGTCGTGCTCCCCCCGGAAGGGCAATCGGCCGGCGAGCAATTCATAGAGAACGACCCCCAGCGACCAGATATCGGAACGATGGTCAGCCTCTTCGCCCCGCGCCTGTTCGGGAGACATATAGGCGATCGTGCCCATGGTCATCC
>DQHV01000290.1:0-15515 GCA_003524335.1 Candidatus Aminicenantota bacterium
CCCCGGGCCGGTCTTTTCAGGAGAAGACCGTTCTCTTCTACATCAGCCATCACGGAGCCTCATTCAACCTGGTCAACCCCATCACGCTGGGTTCCAAGCTCAAGCTGATCATCGACCTCCCCCCCTCGCTATCCGATGACCAGGACCTGAAGCTCGTCATCAATGGAAAAGTGGCGCTCGTCGAGGCCAATCAGTCCCATCATTCGAGGCAGCGGGTCTCTCTGAGGTTTGAAAACAAGTATTTCATCAAAGCGGACGGATAGGGAGACTCTATCTCCCTCCGGTCGCAAGGAGGTCCGGGCAGAGGCCGTCTGGTGCAATAAGGCCTAATCTTTATGGATGACGAGAATGGCAAAAAAATCACCCTGCGATTCATCTCCAAGAGGGATTGTACCGTCGGCGGGCGCTGCGGATAATGAGATTCCGAACATGAATGAAAAGGAAGAGCCCTTCAAACCCTCCATCCATGGCGCGTCCAAAGACGGGAAGAGAGAGCGTGCCTTCGAGCTCTCTCTCCCCGCTTTGGTAACCGGGATGGACGCACTGGAGAATAGATTCCGCGAGAAGACTCTGATCACTTCGATCAGCTCCGAGGAGGCGACAATCTGGCTGCGCTCTCAGGTACTCGTGGGAGCAAAGCTGGACATCTCGCTGGACATCCCCCAGACCCTCATCCTGGAGAACAGTCTCAAGCTGCAGTTGACCGGGACCGTCCTACTGGCCCAGGCAGAATCCCAGCGAAACGGTAAAAAACAGCTGGTCTCGCTGCGCCTGGACAAGAAGTTTAAGCTGCTCCCCATCCCTCCGAGCATCAACTAGTCTTCCAAAGTGGGTCGGATGCCTCAATCCTCTACTTAAACTTAGTCCATTCCACCTAGACCTCCTGGGTTTAGCAGGCTCTCCATCTCATTCCGCGAAGAAGCCATCTCCATTCAGGCAACAGGCCAGGGAGAGTGCCTTGACTTGACAAGGCGGGGGGGATTTAATAGAATTTCGCCGGGCCAAGAGTTGAAACAGACCTTCACGCTTTGGGGCTAAGAAACACAGAGAGTGAGTGAACTATGAACAAAAAGATCATGATGGCGGAAGAGAAGAAACTCAAGATCCTTATTTTCTGTCCATCCGAGATCATCCTTTCGGGAATCCTGAAGGCCATGGAAGCCGATGCCGGAATCGATATCGCCAACGTGGAAAAGAACACGATCGAGAGCTTCATGGAGTCGATCAAGAAGCTGCGGCCTCAGGTCATCCTCTTTGCCAACACCGAGCCCTTGCCCAACATGCGGGAAATTTGCAAGGCCATCAAGGAGATCTCCAAGCTTCAGAGCAAGTCGCAGCTCCTGATCCTGGGAAGCATTCCTTCGCACGAGGAGATTGTCGGCCTTATTAACGCCGGAGCCAGGGGGTACTTCGACCTCACCGACCCCGCCGGCCAGCTCTCGGAAGCGATCCGGGTCATCCACAAAGGGGAGATCTGGCTGCCTCGAGATAAGATGAGCAGCATCATGGACCGCATCATCTCCGTGGTCGGCCGGGACCTCAAGGAAAAGACCCTCGACCAGCTCACTCCCACCGAGTTCCAGGTCCTCCGTCTCATCGGCCAGGGCAAGAGCAACGACGAAATCGCCGAAACCCTGTTCATCAGCAAGAACACGGTCCGGTCCCATATCAAGAGCATCTACGCCAAGCTGGATACGCACAGCCGCCTCCAGCTGGCCTTGTACGCCATCAATTCGGCGCTGTTTTAATCCGGGTGACAAGCAGAGGTTGAGATGAAAAAACCAGCCAAACCTAAAAAGGAAGAGGCCATTCCTTCCCTCAAGGCCAACCGCCGTCGTGAGTGGCGCCTGGACCTGCCCCTCTCGACAATGATCGAAGGCCGGCTCCCCCACGGCGAGAAATTTACCGAGACGACCACCCTCCACAACATCAGCTCCACGGGAGCCTATTTCTGCCTCGATTCGGGACTCATCGTCGGATCCAGGCTCAACCTTATGATCGACCTCCCCAAGAATCTTACCGGAGGAAAGAAAATCAAGCTCAACCTGGGCGGGATTACCGTCCGTCTCGAGGAACCGGACATGAAAGGCAAGCGGCAGGGCGTTGCCATCCGGTTCAGCAAGGATTTCAAGTTCGTCGAGGGCGCCAAAAAGAAGGCGAAATAGCATCCGCGTGCCCATGCTGACCGTGGCGCTGACCGGGGGGATCGCCACCGGAAAATCCGTCGTCGCCAAGGTATTGGCCGATCACTGCTGCTATATCCACTCGGCCGACCGGGTGGCTCATAACCTGATCAAGCCGGGGCGGCCGGGCTGGAGCCGGATCGTCGCCCATTTTGGAGCGCAAATCCTGAACCCCGACCGGACAGTCAACCGGCCGCTCTTGGGAAAAATCATCTTTTCATCCGAAGCAGAAAGACAGTACCTGAACCGGGTTTTGCATCCTCTCGTCCTGGAGAAAAAAAAGCAGGCCGTCCGGAAACTGGAGCGCCTGGGAACTCATAAGGTTTTCATCTCCGAGGCGGCCCTGACCGTCGAGTCGGGGTTCGCCCCCTTTTTCGACAAGGTCGTGGTCGTCCATTGTCCCGAGAACATCCAGGTCGAACGGTTGATGGAGAGGGACCAGATCACTCGGCGCGAAGCCTGGAAAAAAATCCGCAGCCAGTTGAGATCAGCGGATAAGATCAGACATGCGGACTACCTAATCGACACCTCCGGAACCCCTGCCGAGACGGCGGCCCAGGCCGAACGGCTATACCGCAGTCTCCTGGCGGATTTCCGGAAGAAGCGGGCACGGGAAAAGAAAGGCCGGCCTAGCGGTTGGTTGCGAGCGCAGCGGCCAAGAGCGGTATCATGATCTCGTGGTGTCCGATGAAATAGAACCCCCTTCCCTTTTTTCCCACGGCCCGACAGACGACATTTTGCTGCGGACGGTAGTGCTGAAGAAAATCGAAAACGGCCGTGGAAAAGCGTTCCAGACGCGCTCCCCTGTTCCGGACGTAGCTCAGGGCTTTCAGGAAGACCTCGGGCAGGATAACAGCCGACCCGACATTGATGTAGACCCCGCCGCCTTCGAGTCCCTCCAGGAGTGAACAAAAAAGGAAAAAATCGGCCAGCGAGGCTCTGCCCAGGGCCTCACCGCTGGACCGGGGATGGAAGTGGATCGTATCTGTCCCGATGGCCACGTGAACGCTGACTGGGATCCCGAGCTTGTGGGCTGATGCCAGGAGGCTGAGGTCCTTGAAGGGAAGCCCGGACCCGGCGATCATCTTTCCGACAGCTGCGCCCAGCCCGCATCCCTGTTTGGCTCCGCTCCGGATCGCCGCGTTCAACATCTCCCCCGTTTCCCGGGCCATCCCAAACTCGCCGGTCCTAATTTGGATGGCGACATCCTCGGATGTCCGGCCGCAGAAGGCGATCTCGAAATCGTGGATGATGCCGGCGCCGTTCAGGGCGAGTCCGCTGACCCAGCCATCGTTCAGCAGACGGATAAGGACGGGATTCAACCCCACTTTAATGACGTGGGCGCCCAAGCCAAAAAGTATGGCCTTCTTCCTCGACCGGGCATTCCGAAGAAGGCCGAGAAAATCCTTGAAATCCTTTCCCGCCAGGATGTCCGGAAGGCTGTCGATGAAACCGGCCAGACCGCTTTCCGGCTGGAAGGGCTTGGCAAAATCGCCGATACCCACCTTGCTTTGACGGGAGAGAAGGGAGTAAGTCCGCAAGCCTGATGAAGGGGGTGGGGCCGGGCGCGGCCGGGGGGACCGGGTTTTCGGCACCGCCCGTCTATTTCCTGACCAGTGTGTTTTTCAATTCCTGGCCGGAGCGGAATTTGATCCGCTTTCCTTTCTCTATCTTGATCTGCTTTTTTCGCCGGATGTCTCGTCCAAACCCGGTTTTCTTGTCGACCACCCGGAAACTTCCAAACCCCCGGATCTCGACCTTCTGATTCTTCTCCAGCGCCGCCTTCAAGGATTTCAGGATCGACTCAACGATGAGCAGCGATTTAGCCCTGTTGAACTCCGAGTTCTTCTCGATGGCAAGGGCGATGTCGTTCTTGATCATCTGAATCTCCTTCGGTCCGGACGGACGATAACTTATAATTAATGGATCAACCCCAAAATGTCAAGACGCATTGTTGACTTGATTTCATCGAGTACCTATAATGAAATCAATATGAAACGAGCGCTTCGCCTGGCCGCGTTTGTCCTCCTCCTCGCGCTCCCCGGCGCGGCCTCGATCTACAGGATTACGGTCGATGCTCCCGTGCATCCCATCTCCTCCGAGTACATCATGCGTTCGATCGAGAAAGCCGAAAGAGAAGGGGCCAGCCTGCTGATCATCGTCCTGAACACACCCGGTGGGCTCGACTCGGCCATGCGCGAGATCATCGCCAAGATACTGGCCTCGCCCGTCCCGGTCATGACCTATGTCGGTCCGGGCGGCGCTCGGGCGGCATCGGCCGGATTCTTCATCGGGATCGCCTCCGACCTTTTTGTCATGGCGCCGGGGACGAATACAGGGGCCGCCCATCCGGTGGGAATCTCGATCACCGGACAGGCCATGGACAAAACCATGGAAGAGAAGGTCACTCACGACGCGGCCTCCTACATCAAGACCCTGGCAGAAAAGCGCGGCCGCAATGTCCAGGCAGCCGAAGATGCGGTTCGCAAGAGCCTGTCTTATACCGAAAAGGAGGCCCTGGAGAAAGGCCTGATCGACCTTGTGGCCGGCAGCGAGCAGGAGATCATCGACCACTTCGACCGTCATATATTGAAGAGGTTCGACGGAGAAGCGGTTGAGCTCCGGCTCAGGGGTGAACCGGTCGTCGACATCCCGATGACCGCTCGGCAGAAATTCCTGCTCACCATCTCCAACCCCAACTTGGCCTACATCCTTCTGATGCTCGGCCTCCTCGGGCTGTATTTTGAATTCGCCCACCCGGGAGCCATCCTTCCCGGGGTGCTCGGGGCGATCAGTCTTCTCCTGGCCATATTCTCTTTCCAGATCCTACCCATCAACTATGTGGCGCTGCTCCTGATCCTTCTCGCCATCGGGCTGTTCATCCTCGAGGTCAAGGTTCAGAGTTTTGGAATACTCGGCGCAGGAGGAATTATCGCCATGGTCATCGGTTCCGTCATGCTCGTCAATTCCCCGATCCCCGAGCTCCAACCGAGCCTGAAGATCATCATCCCTCTGGCCGTCGGCCTTTCCCTGATTTTTTTATTCCTTATGTTTCTGGTGTTCCGGGCTCATTCCAGAAAAGCCTTTACAGGGAAGGAAGGGCTGGTCGGGGAGATCGGAACCGCCCAAACCGACCTCAGCCCCGAGGGCAAAGTTTTCGTCCACGGCGAGCTCTGGAATGCCGAGGCCGGAGAACCCATCGCCAAAGGGAGCAAGGTGAGGGTGGTCCGGGTCCTGGATACTCTCAAGATCCGGGTTGACAAGGTGTGAACTCAGACCTGACCGGCTCTCACTCGGCGCCGGCAGGTCGGGTTTGATAGAGAACAAGGAGGTTCCCATGATTTCTGTCCCGATCATCATCGTCGGCATCGTCGTTCTGTATCTTCTGAATTGCATCAAGGTCCTCCGTGAATACGAGCGCGGGGTCATCTTCCGCCTGGGGCGCGTCCTCCCTCAACCCAAAGGGCCTGGCTTGATCTTTGTTTTCGCCCCGATCGACCGGATGCTCCGCGTGAGCCTGAGGCTGGTCACCCTGGACATCCCTCCCCAGGACGTCATCACCAAGGATAACGTATCGGTAAAGGTCAACGCCGTCGTCTACTTCCGCGTCATGGAACCCCTCAAGGCGATCATCGAGGTCCAGGACTATCTCTATGCCACATCCCAGCTTTCTCAGACCACACTGCGCAGCGTGCTGGGCGAGGTTGAGCTCGACGACCTCCTCTCCAAACGGGAGAAACTGAACGCCCATCTCCAGGAAATCCTGGACAAGCACACCGACCCCTGGGGGATCAAGGTCCAGCTCGTGGAAACGAAACATGTGGACCTGCCTGAAGTGATGGTCCGGGCGATCGCCAAACAGGCGGAAGCAGAACGAGAGCGCCGGGCCAAAGTCATCCATGCCGATGGCGAGTTCCAGGCGGCCGGCAAGCTGACAGAAGCGGCTGACATCATCTCCCGGAATCCCCAGACCCTGCAGTTGCGTTTCCTGCAGACCCTGACCGAGATCGCCACGGAAAAGAATTCGACCATCATCTTTCCTCTCCCCCTGGAGTTACTGCGGTCGTTTTCTTTGGAAAAGCCGAGGGCGGATAAATCGTGATGAAAAACCGAGAGTTCCGAGAGGTCCAGGTTTCCAGCACCCAGTTGGCGATCATTTTCTTAGGCATCCTGGTCATTGGCATAGTGATCTTTCTCCTGGGTGTTTCGGTCGGTAAGAAGCATGCTCAGGTGGCCCAGAAAGCCAATGTCATCGCCCCAAAAGAACCCGAGCAGGTCAAGGAAAAAATCGTGTCGCTCCCCAAAGTGAAGCCAGAGCAGGAGCGGGCCGGCGAGGTAGCTGAAGAACAGGCGCCGGCTCAAGCAGAAGCCGCTCCGGTTAAGACGAGCCTAATCCCCAAGAAACCCGCAGAAAAACCCAAAATCGAACCTCAAAAGGCAGCGCCCAAGGCTCAGGTCAAAGTCGAGCAGCAGGCGGCGGTCGATAAGCAAAATCTCTTTTATGTGCAAGTCGGAGCCCTGGCCGAAAGCCAAGCCGCCCAGGAAACGGCCCAGAAGTTCCGCCAGATGGGCTACCCGGTTGTCGTTTTGGATCCTCAGACGACGGATAAGAAGCCTGTCTTCCGGGTCAGGCTTGGGGGTTTCCCGACCAGGGAGAAAGCGGAGGAGGCCAGGGCGAAGCTGTCCTCGGCGGCGGGCAAAAAAACCGACTATTTCATTGTCCGGGACTGACGAGCGCTGCTGTTATGTCGTTCCTCCTGGCCATCCTGAGCGGCGTTCTCACCGCCCTTTGCTTTCCCAAGTTCAGTTTCTTTTTTCTGGCCTGGGTATGCCTGATCCCGCTCCTTCTCTCTCTCCTCAAAAAAAGCCCGGGACAGGCCTTCCGCATCGGGTTCGTCGGCGGGTTCGTTTATTACGCCGTTCTCCTGTATTGGATCCCCTATGTCCCCGCTCATTACGGCGGCTTGTCCCCCGCTCTCAGCGCACTCATCTACTTCGTCCTGGTCGTCTTCATGGCGCTTTCCTGGGGAGGTTTTGCCTATGTATTCGGCCGCATCGGGGTATCCTATCCGCGTGGAGCGCTTGTCGCGGCGCCGCTCATCTGGGTCTCCTGGGAATATATCTTCGCCTACCTCTTCACCGGCTTCCCATGGGGGCTTCTGGGCTACAGCCAGGTGAAAAACCTGCCCTTACTACAGACGGCTTCGGTGACCGGGGTCTATGGACTGTCTTTCGCCCTCGTCCTCCTGCAAGGCCTATTTGTGCTGTCCATCGCCGCCCGCAAAAGGCCGCCCTTTTTCTTCGGTCTGTCGGTTGTGCTGTTCCTCCACGCGGCCGGGCTCATGAGTCTGAGGGCACCCGTATCGGGGGGAGAACCGTTTGCGGTCGCTGTAATCCAGGGAAATGTCTCCTCGGACATCTATTGGGACCGGATTTCCGGGGAAGAAATCGAGATGCTCTTCGACCGGCATCTCGATCTCAGCCGGCGGGCAGCCGGCGACGGCGCCGGATTGATCATCTGGCCCGAGTTTACCGTCCCGCTGTGTTTCAGCTGCCCCGAGCCTCTCTACGTCTATCTCAAGGAAGCCCTTTTCGATTTTGTCCGGACGACCGGCCGGACTCTGCTCCTCGGCACCAACGAGACGACCGTCGAAAAGGATGAAACCCTCTATCTCAACACGGCTCTGTGTCTTCACCCCGACCTGTCCATGACCCAATACCACAAAATGCACCTCGTCCCCTTCGGCGAATATACGCCCTACAAGGGGGTCTTCTCTTTCATCGAGAAGGTGACCCACGCCATCGGCGATGTCACTCCCGGCAGATCTCAAGTCTTGCATTCCTATGAAGGCAAGAGGTTCGGCTCTCCCATCTGTTACGAGATCATCTTTCCCGGGCTCGTCCGCAAGTTCACGAAGAAGGGCGCCCAATTTCTGGTGACCATCACGAACGACGGCTGGTACGGAGAGAGCGCTTCACCGCAGCAGCACTTCCTGATCGCGGTCTTCCGGGCCGTCGAGAACAGGCGTTTCCTGCTGCGGGCGGCCACGACCGGGATCAGCGGCATCGTCGATCCTTACGGCCGTGTCCTGGCCCGATCCAGCCTGATGACCGAAACGTATCTCGGCGGAAGGATCAGGCCGATCGAAAAGCTCTCCTTCTATGCTCAGCGCGGAGACATCCTCGCCTACCTCAGCTTGACTTTGGGCGGCGTCTTCTTTATTCTGGCCCTGATAAAGAGCGCAAATGAGCGAAAAAAAACCCATCCCCATGGACAGGCAGACTGACCTCCAAGCCCAGATCAAAGAACATCTCTTGAAATTCGAAGAGATCCGAGGTTTTCTTTGACCTAGAGAGAAAACGAGCCGAGCTCGCCGCTGTTACCGAAGAACTCTCGGCGCCGGAGACCTGGCAGAACCAAAAGAAGTCTCAGTCCCTCCAGCAAAAAAGAAAAAAACTCGAGCGCGATGTCGCTGCCTTCTCCCGGCTGGAGCAGAAGAAAGAAGAGGTTGAGGTTTTGGCCGAGCTGGCCGCAGAAGGAGAAGACGTCAGCGCTGAGCTGACCCGCGCCCTGTCCGACCTCGCCAGGAGCCTCGATGAAGCCCAGCTGCAAAGCCTGTTCTTCGAGGAAGACGACAGCCGCAATACGCTGTTCACTGTCCATCCCGGCGCCGGCGGGACCGAGTCTCAGGATTGGGCGCAAATGCTCCTCCGCATGTACCTGAGATATGCCGAGCGCAAGGGGTATAAGACCGAGGTTCTCGATTCGATGCCGGGGGAAGAAGCCGGGATCAAGAGCGTCACCGTCCGGGTCGAAGGGGATTACGCCTATGGGCATCTCAGCCAGGAATCCGGCGTCCATCGACTCGTCCGGATCTCGCCATTCGACTCGAATAAGCGGCGGCACACCTCCTTCGCCGCCGTCTTCGTCTTTCCAGAGGTCGAAGAAGACATTGAAGTCGCCATCAACCCTGATGACTTGAAAATCGACACCTATCGCGCCGGCGGCAAGGGCGGCCAGCACGTCAACGTCACCGATTCGGCCGTCCGGATCACCCACCTCCCGACCGGGATCGTCGTCCAATGCCAGAACGAAAGGTCCCAGCACAAGAACAAGGCATCCGCCATGAAGGTGTTGAAGGCGCGCCTGTACGAGCTGGAGAAAAAGAAACAGCTGGAAAAATTCGAGAAGATGGAAGAGTCGAAATCCGACATCGCCTGGGGAAACCAGATCCGGTCCTATGTCCTCCACCCCTACAGATTGATCAAGGACCTCCGGACGCGGGTAGAGACCGGCGATGTCGAGAAAGTCCTGGACGGTGACCTCGATGAATTCATCAAAGCCAGCCTGGTCCTTAGAAAAAAAACAGCGCCGGTGTCATAGGTTTCCTAGCCTGACTCGAACGCGGGGACATCCCTGCGCGCTCCCCAGGACTGCCGGGATATCGACCAGCCGTTCGAAGCGCCACTCGAACATTACATATCTTTCCATGACTCTTGCCCCCTTGAATTATCCGCCAATAAATTGTAGCATAAACCCTCCGAACGAAAGCCCAGGCAGCGATTCATATCAATTCCGGTTCCCGGGATAAAGCAGCTCAATACGAGGACGACCATGAAGGAAAAAGACGCTCGCGACTCTGACCCGTCTGGAGGATCAAACAGACCATCCGGGAAGGAGTTCCTGCCTCCAGCAGCTCAGGATGCGCTACCTGGAGAAGTCCAAGGTCATCTCTCTCTGAACCCATGAAGGTGCTGCGCGGGATCCACGAGCGGCCGGCCTTTCCCGGAGGGACCATCGTCGCCATCGGCAACTTTGACGGGCTCCACCTCGGACATCAGAGAATCCTCCGCTTTCTCGTCGAGAAGTCCCGGGAGAAAGGGTTGGTCTCCCTTGTCCTGACCTTTTCTCCTCATCCGGAGAGGGTCCTCGGGGGCGGCCGAATCGCTATGATCCAGACCCTGGAGCAACGGCTGGCAGGAATTCGGACTGCCGGCGTCCGCGCCGTCCTTTTAGCCTCTTTCGACCGGGCTTTCGCCGGCCTGACCTCTGCTGAGTTTGTTGATCGCGTCATCGTCTCCAGCCTGAGGGCGAAGGAAGTCGTGGTTGGGAAGAACTTCCGCTTCGGGCGGTCCCGTCAAGGGGCTGTAGATGACCTCCGACGTTTCGGACAAAGGTTGGGGTTTGCCGTCAGCCCGATTCCGTCCGCCATCAGGAATGGCAAGGTCGTCAGCTCCAGCTTGATCCGTTGTCTGCTGGACGAAGGGAGGGTCGCCGCCGCCAATGTATTATTGGGGCACCCTTACGAAATCGGAGGCCGGGTCATCCGGGGCTCTGGCCGCGGCCAGGGATTGGGCTTTCCCACGGCCAATATCCAAACGCCCAATGAGATCCTGCCGCGGGGCGTTTACCTGACCGAGGCCAGTATCTTGGGCCGCTTTTATCCCTCGATCACGAATATCGGATACCGACCCACTTTCGGCGGCGGCGGCCTGCAGGTCGAAACCCACATTTTCGATTTCCAGGCCACCCTCTATCGCCGCCGGATCGGTCTTCGCTTTCTCCGAAGGCTCAGGGGAGAAAAAAAGCACCCCGGTCCGGAACACCTCATCAATCAGGTCCACCAGGATATCGCCGTTGCCCACTCCTATTTTGAGAAGAGAGGGACGGTTTTTAGAGAGCCTGCTCAAAGACACAAACGATTGACTTTTTCCTCTTCTTAAGGCATTTTCAAGGAGGCCGCGTACCCCAGGAGATGGATCATGCAGGAAAAGATTAAAGCCAGGGTCATGGACGCCGGCAAGATTAAGAGGGCCCTCATCCGGATGACGACCGAGATTCTGGAGCGCAACCGCAGCCTGAAGAACCTGGTGATAATCGGCATCCGGACGCGGGGGATTTACATAGGCAAACGCATCTCCGAACTGATCAAGGAGCTCGAAAAGGTGGAAGTACCGGTCGGGGTTTTGGACATCACTCCCTACCGGGACGACGGGACCGAGACGGGGGCGTCCCCCATGGTCCAAAAAACAGAGATCAATTTTCCCATTGCCAAAAGGGATGTGCTGCTGGTTGACGATGTCCTCAACACCGGCCGGACGATACGGGCGGCCATGGGTGGGCTTTTTGACCTGGGAAGGCCGCAGACGATTCAGCTGCTCGTCTTGATCGACCGCGGCCACCGTGAACTCCCGATCCGGGCCGACTACGTAGGCAAAGTCCTTCCGACTTCCAAAAGAGAGCTCGTTCAGGTCAGGTTGACCGAAGTGGACAAAGGTGACGAAGTCCTTATCGTCGAGCCGGCCGTCTTGAAGGGAGAGCAACGGACCAGAGGGAGAGAGCGTGAAACTCCTGATTAAGAACGGCCGGGTCATCGACCCCTCCTCCGGGACCGACGAGACTCTGGATGTCCTGCTCGCCGACGGCAAGATTGTCTTGGTTGAATCCCGGATTGAAGCCGCCAGCACTCCCGTGATCGATGCTTCTCGACTCGTCGTGGCCCCCGGCTTCATAGACATGCACACCCATGTCAGAGAGCCTGGCCATGAAAAAAAAGAGGACATTTCATCTGCTTCCCGGGCGGCGGCCAAGGGGGGATTTACGACCATCTGCGCCATGCCCAACACGAACCCCGTCAACGACAGCCGCAGAGTGACCGAGTACATTGTCGCCGAATCCAGAAAAAGGTCGATTATCAATATCCTTCCGATCGCCGCCATCACCAAGGGCCTGGCCGGAGAGGAACTCACCGACATGGCCGATCTCGTGGCCGCCGGAGCAGTCGCCTTCTCTGACAATGGCCGCGGCGTCCAGAACAGCCGGGTTATGAAACAGGCCATGGAACGCGCCAAGAAATTGAACGCACTGATCATCGTCCACTGCGAGGACTCCAAACTCAGCGAAGGTGGGGTGATGAACGAGGGACAGACTTCGTCGCGCTTGGGCCTCCCGGGTATCCCCGCCGCAGCTGAAGACATCATGGTTTCTCGGGACATCATACTCGCCGGAGCGGCGGGCGCCCGTGTCCATATCGCTCACCTCAGCACCCAGGGAGCCGTCGACCTCGTCCGGGAGGGCAAGAGGAAGAAAATCCAGGTCACCGCCGAGGCCACCCCTCACCATGTCCTTCTCTCGGACACTGCGCTCGAAAAGCGCGATCCTAACCTCAAGGTCAACCCGCCGCTGCGGGGCGCTGATGACGTCAAGGCTCTGCACGAAGCCATTAAAGAAGGCGTCGTCGATGCCTTCGCCACAGACCACGCGCCCCATTCGCGCGAGCAGAAAGAAGTCGGGTTTAACCAGGCTCTCTTTGGAATCGACGGGCTGGAAACAGCCGTCTCTCTGCTCCTGGACAGGCTTGTTTCGAGACAGATCATCCCCCTGATGCGGCTGGTCGAGATGTTCTCGACGCGGCCGGCGCAAATCCTGGGTCTCCGCGGGAAAGGCCGGATTTCGGCGGGCGCCGATGCCGACCTGACAATCCTCAATCTTCACCAGGAAGTCACCGTCGATGTCCGGACTTTGGTCTCCAAGAGCAGGAACAATCCATTCGACGGCTGGAAGCTCAGAGGGGTCCCGCAGATGACCATCCGCGGCGGCCGGGTCGTCCATCCGTTCGACTACTCCGCGCGCTCATGAAGACTAACCTGTCCCAGTTGGAAAAGGCCATCGGGATCGACTTCCACGACAAGGACCTTCTCCGCCAGGCTCTGACCCACTCCTCATACGCCTATGAACACCTCGAGAACAGCCCGTCCGATAATGAGGTCCTGGAATTCCTGGGAGATTCCGTCGTCGGACTGGTCACGGCGGATTTCTTCTGCTCGACCTTTGCCGGCCTTGAGGAGGGCGATTTGTCCAAGTACAAGTCCGCCGCGGCCAATACGGAGGCCCTTTCCGAGTTTGCCCGGGAGAAAAAGCTCGATAAATACATTTTCCTGGGCAAGGGGGAAGAAAAGAGCGGAGGCCGCAAGAAGAAGACCATCCTGGCGGGGACCTTTGAAGCCCTGGTGGGGGCGGTTTATCTGGACAAGGGCTACGAAGCGGCCAAGGGATTTCTCCTGCCGTTTCTGGAAAAATCATTCCGGAAGGCCGACCCCTGCGAGTTCCTGATCAACAACTACAAGTCGGCGCTTCAGGAATACTTCCAAAAAGAGAGCTTGCCGGCCCCGTCCTACCGGACAGTGACCTCCATCGGGCCCGACCACAGCAAGATTTTTTTCGTGGAGGTTTACCAGGGTCACGATCGCCTTGCTAAAGCCAAGGGGCATTCCAAGAGGAATGCCGAACAGAGGGCAGCCCAGAAAGCCCTGAAAAGTCTACTCGGCAAAAAAATGAAGAGCCTGAAGGCCGAGATGTTTGTGCTCGAGAAATGATCCAGTCTTGCCTTTGCTGAAGGACACATAGATCATGGCCAGGTGCTCCCGCTGCCGGCAGAGGAAAGCCAAGAGACAGTGTCCCGCACTGGGTTCGGACCTCTGCCCGCTCTGCTGCGGACGTCTTCGAGAAAAAGAGCTCCACTGCCCGCCCGGATGCCCCTTTCTCACTCAGCACAAACCCTATCAAGAAAATAAGATCATCCAAAAAAAGAGGACGTTTTCAGAGGACGTACTGCAGGATGAGCGACTGAACTGGTTGATCCTGAACATCGAAGCTCCGCTCCGGGAATACGCCGGGCAAAATCCCGCCCTCACAGACAAAGACGCCGTCCTGGCGCTCGAGTACGCCAAGGAAAAGGTTGAAAAAAACCGCTCCCGGCTGCTTCTCTCCCGGGACGAGGGTCGGGTCAGGAACGAGGCCGGCGAGGCGATTCTCGTAATCCTCGAGCAATGCCGGTTTCAGAGAAAGATCATCATGCTTCAGGATGTGGAGAGGTACACGACCGAAGAGAAACTCAAATGCCTGGAGAATGTCATCCTGGGGATTAAATATCTAGCCCACGGCCGTCTGGCCGGACGGACGTATCTTCAGGACTTGGCCCGGCGCCTGGACCGACTCAAGGAATTCTCGGAACAGAAAAAGATCCTCACCCGGACTTGATCTTCTCCCCTACTTGCTCATGATCTCGGCGACCGGGATCAAGGCGGGAACGTTGGCACAGACGATTTTGATGACGGCCATGAGCGGCACAGCCAGGATCATCCCCGGGATCCCCCAGAGCCATCCCCAGAAGAACAGAGAGAAGAGGACGACAAGCGGGCTCAGCCCGAGCCCCTGTCCCATCAACTTGGGTTCCAGGATGCTGGAAATGATAACGTCCAGACCGACCAGGACAACGAGTATCCAGAGAGCGGGAAATAGGCTGCCGAATTGGAAGGCCGCGATGATCGAGGCCAGGCCCATGCTGGCGATCGAGCCCAGGCTCGGGATGAAGTTCAAGAGGAAGGTCAGGAACCCGAAGAGGACGGCGAAATCCACCCCGAAGGCCAGCAGGACGACCATGGTCACCGTNNTTGTCAATGATCTGGTTAATCTTGGTGGCCCGCTGATGGCTGAACGACCGCTCGACCTTTAGCTTAAGTTTCCCCCGGCCCGACAACATAAAAACAAGGAAAATGAAAATCAGGATAAATGTCGAGAAAAAAGAAAAGACCTGGTTCATCGAACGCAGGATGAAAGCCGCCACGTTGCCGGCATCCAGAGTCTTGCTCCAGAGCCAGGGATCCCAGTTCAACTTGGACAGATGGAAGGTCTCGGCGATCGAGCCCAAGACCGAATTCATCCTCTGAGCGTAGTCAGGGAGGGATTCAGCGAAAGCGCGGCCGCTGCTGTAGAACAGCACGCCCAGCAAATAGAAAAGAGAGAAGGCGGTGATGATAATCACGGAAACGGCTAGAGGCTTGGGAATCTTCAGCCGCATCAGCCCGGCAAGCACCGGGGAAAGGATGAAGTAGAAGAAGATGGCCAGAAAGAAAGGGAAAAAAACAGGCTTGGCCAGCCGGAGAAGAAGACCCATAAGGAAAACCAGGATGACGCCCGATGAGACCAGGCTGAGCTTATTGTCTTCCATACGTTTCTTCATTATACCTGTTTTTGGCATTTGGCAACAACTCTGACCATCCTCACCAGGAGGAGGTCCGGGGGTTTTCCCTCATCTCGAGAGGACGGACTCCTCCCCGCCGCCGGTGAGGGANNCCCTTTATTTGGAAGGCAAGGACTGCACATGGCGATTACAGAAAGCAAGGTTGCCGCCGACGCGACAGCCGGCGCGGCTGGAATTCGGGACAGCCATAAAGATCGCCTTCTCCGGGAAAGCGTCTATTCTGAGAACCTGGTCGAATACGCCATGGAGGGCATCGTCATCGCCGACAAGGAGGGCCGCATCCTCAGGG
>DQHV01000290.1:15523-15703 GCA_003524335.1 Candidatus Aminicenantota bacterium
ATCTACCGGGATATCTCGGACCAAAAAAGGATCCTGGAGGAGCTGAGAATATCCGAAAAGAGGTTCCAGGATATCGCCTTAAGCTCGGCGGACTGGATCTGGGAGGTTGATCAGAACGGCGTCTACACTTTTGCCTCAGGGAAGGTCAAACAGATCTTGGGATACGAAAGCCAAGAGATC
>DQHV01000391.1 GCA_003524335.1 Candidatus Aminicenantota bacterium
CGTCATCGGCCGTTTCCTGCACATGCAGGTGGATCCCTACAGCTTCATCTCCGCCCTGAACTGCATCTTGGCGCAGCGCCTGGTGAGGGTGCTGTGTCCGAAGTGCAAGCAGGCAGTGAAATACCAGTCCGAGCAGCTCCTCGAATCGGGCCTCTCTCCGGACGGATGCCGGGACCAGAGCTTCTACGAAGCCCGGGGATGTCCGGATTGCGGCTATACGGGATACCAGGGCCGGACGGCCATCGCCGAGCTGCTCGAGCTGTCCGACGTCATCCGGGAAATGATCCTGGTGCGCAAGCCCCTCTCCGAAGTGAAGAAACAGGCGAAAGCAGAGGGGATAGTCTTCCTTCGGGAGGTCGGGCTGCAGAAGGTCTTCAAGGGTGTTACCAGCCTCAAAGAACTGAACAAAGTGACTTTTGTCGAATAGGAGAATGGCGGTCGACCTGAGAAGGATCAGGGATTACTTCACGGCCCCAGTCTGTCCGCCGACCATCATCCAGGTGACTTCCTCATACATGAGCGGCATCCACGTGGATGTCAAAGATGGGCGGGCTAAGCGCCATGCTGTCCTCGAGCTCCCGCCCGGACTTCTCGAGCCGCACTTCGATCGGAAAAACATAGCCGACGCGGCCGCTCTGTCGGGGGTTCTGAAAGAGGGCATCCGCGAGCTCCAGGCCTCGGGGAAAAAGGTCGCCTGCCTGGTCCCGGAGGCCTGCCTCAAGATCTTCGTCCTGTCCTTTGACTCCCTGCCCGCGTCCGAGAAGGAACGTGAGAAAATCATCCGCTGGCGGGCCAAGAAGCAGATGGCCATCCTTCCCGAGGACACCCGCCTGTCCTACGAGACGGTGGCCTCCTCCTCTTCGGTCAAAGTCNNTGGCGGCGCTGGCCCGGACGCCGGTCATCCGCGAATATGAGGACTTGTTTGCTGGTCTGGGACTCGAAGTCGGCATCGCCTCTGCCCCCACGATCAGCCTTCTCAACCTGGTGGATTGGGAGAATGAGAAGGACCTCCTGGTGGCTAATATCGAGCAGGATTCATTAGGCCTGATTGCGGTTACCCAGTCCGAACCGGCCCTTTACCGGCTCAAGACGTTCCCCGTCGAGCGGGAGGGCGAGCTCCGGTTTTCCCAAAAAATCGAGGCCGCCGTCAAAGAGATCGAGAACACGGCCCATTTCATCGAGGACCGCGAGAAGCGGGAGGTCCGCTCACTCTGGTTCCGGTCCGGCCTGAGGGAGAGCCAGGCGGACATTCTGGCTGGCCTGAGAGCGAGCTTTCCCTTTGAGGTCCGCCAGGTCCAGGCCCCTCCATCGTCCGGACTTGGCCCGGAGGCGAGTGCGTTTTTGGCTCCGCTGGCGGGCCAGGTCCCCTGGCGAAAAAACCTGTCGGCAGGCTGAGGAAGAGACAGGATGTCATTCCTGACCGCACCCTGGAGGCGATGAGTCGGATGCGAAGATTGAACCTGAACCTGGCAACGCGGCCGCTGCGCAACCGCCGCCTCTTCTTGTTCCTGGGAGGCCTGCTGGGGCTGGCCTTCCTGGCAACGGCGNNTCCTGGCGATCATCCTCTTTCTCCAGTTCACCTTGAAAAAAGGCGCAGTCCGGGCCGGCCTCCAGAAGGCCGATGAGACCATCAAGACAGCCCAATCCGAACAGAAACGGCTCGGCGTCCGGCTCAAGGAAGTGGCCAAAAAGGACCAGGCCATTATCGACGCGATCAACAGCATCATCATGAGAAAGAGTTTTTCCTGGACGGATTTCTTGTCCAAGCTGGAAGAGTGTCTGCCCGATTCCAGCTATATTCTCTCCATGACCCCCACTCTAGTTGACAACACCCGGATCCAATTCCGTTTCCGGGTCGTCTCCCTGAGTCTGGATGACCTCCTGGCCCTGATCAACAAGCTCCAGGACCTGAAGTTCAGCCAGCCGCGCGTGGAGACCGAGGAGAGGAACGAGCGGGGGCAGCTGACCTCCGAGATCTCGGTGACCTATGAACGAGTTATTTAGCGCTCTTCACGAAAAAGAACGGACGAGGCTCCGGCTGCTCGGTTTTCTTTTCCTGGTTGCCCTGTTTGTGCTCATTTTCTTTTCGTTCGGCCAGCGCCGCAGCTACCGGCTCTTTGTCGAAAGGCTCCAGGGAAGAGAGAAGGCCGCCGCCGAGGCCGAGGCTAAGCTGGCGGAAAGCAAAACCCAGTGGGCGCAATGGCAGGAGGCTTATCAGGATATCGAGGACCTCAAGGAAAATTCCTTCTACCATGTGGGTGAGGAGGCTAGTGAGCTCCGCCTCGACCTGGATAAAACTTTTTCCGAGGCCGGGATCAGCACCCGCTCTTACCGGTACAACTATATCAGCTTGGAAAAGGAGAGAATCGGGAAGATCAACGTGACCTTCACTTTTATCGGTTCCTATCCCATTCTGAAGAGGTTTTTGCAGACGCTCGAGCAGTTCCCCAAATTCCTCCTCCTCGATAAAGTCGATTTCCTGAAAATAGGAGGAGATGGGACCATGCTCGAGCTGCGGATCGTTCTGGCGGCCTACTATGCGAACTATTAGAGCAGCGGTTGCCATCCTCATCTTTGCCCTGGCCGCCGGCCTCTGCCCCGCCCAGACCCAGGCCAAACCGGAGCCGAAGACGGCCGCCGCCAAGGAAGGGAAAAGCCTGCTCCGGAAAGATTTGCTCCAGTTCAGGAAGCAGACTGCGGCCCCTCCGATGAGGAACATCTTCGCCCCCCGAGCGGGTTTCAGCCGTCCCGGGGAAGCCGGCCGTCCGGGAGCGCCGCTTCCGGCGGTGGATTATCAAGCAGCGGACGAATCGGCGGCAACGGACGGAACGGCCGAAACGCCGCCGGTCATGACCGTCAACCTCCTTTACATCGGGTTCATCGAATCGCCGCGCCGGCTGGTCGCCCTGGTCAATTTCGAAGGCCGGGCCATCGCCGTTGTAGAGGGCGATGTCGTGGGCGAGGGCATCCGGATCGGCAAGGTCACTCGGCAGCAGATCGAGGTCGTCTTGCCGGACTCCTCCACGAGGACATTTTCCCTAGAAGGAGAATGAGGATGAGAAAACACGCTTGGGTTCTAATTATGGTCGCCCTCTCGTTCTGGGGCTGTGCGAACTTCGGCTCGGACTATTTCAGGCTCGGCAACGAGGCGGAGATCAACAAGGACTGGGACAAGGCCATCCAGTATTACGAGAAAGCTATTGTGGAAAAACCCAACGAATATTCCTACAAGATGTCCCTGACACGGGTGCGGCTGACGGCCAGCTTGGTGCATCTCCGATCTGCCCGCAACGTCGCCGTCCTGGGGAACAAGGATGAGGCGCTTAAAGAATACGAAAAAGCCCTGTCCTATGATCCTCAGAATTCGGCGCTCTACGAGGAGATGCGCCGGCTCACCGAGGCAGCTCCCCCCAAGGAGAAGCCCGAGGAGGAGAGGCTCGAGTATCCGGTCAAGCTGAAAGTGGCCAAGGACAAGATCGAGCTCAAGTTCACCGAGGCCGGCCTGCGCTCGATCTTTCAAACCCTGGCCAAGCATGCCCAGGTGAACATCATTTTCGACGAGCTTTTCAAGGACCTGACTTTGACCATCGACATCACCGGCCGGAAGTTCGAGGAGGCCATCGGCTACCTCTGCCTGGCCAGCAAGAATTTTTACCGGGTCATCGACGAAAAAACTCTGATCGTCGTCCCGGACCAGCCGGTCAAGCGCATCCAGTACGAGCAGAACGCCATCAAAGTTTTCTACCTCTCCAACATCAGCGCCCAGGACATTTTTGCCGCGCTGCAGCAGATGCTCCGGGGGCAGATCCGGGCTCCCAACATCTTCGTGGACAAGTCCCTCA
>DQHV01000392.1 GCA_003524335.1 Candidatus Aminicenantota bacterium
GTAAACAGGGCTGGGGTCAGCTGGAGCACGACTTTGGAGCGAGGATAGAATTTGGGGGCGATCAAGGCTCTGACCCGGGTCAGACCATTGCGGATGAGGAAGCCGGCATCGGTCTCGAAATCCGGTGATAGGTCCTGGACACCGAGCTGGACATTCCAGTCGCGGGTATCCAATCGGTAATCGAAGCCGAGGGCATGGCCGTCCTGACGCGGCGCTTCGTTCGAAGCCCGGGTGAAAGATCCCAAGGCGTGAAAACTGAGCATGCTGGATTGGCCGATGCGGATCTGGCCGTCCGGGCCGACGACCCGGTTGAACCGGCCCTCATGCTCCCGGTCGGTAAAGACGAAGCCGAGAGAGCTGTCCTGGCTCAGGGCATGTTTATAGCGTACAATACTGAAGTAAGCGGTTTTTTCCGTCAGGTCGATGGAGCCGTGGGTGATTGCGGATTCGTCGGCCGCGAAGATCGCAGCGATGTTATCGCTCCTGGCCACCTTTCCCGAGAGCTTCACTCCGCCTTTGGGGTCGACGATGTTCCGGGTGTGAACAGTCTCCAGGAGGAAGTCTTGGTCTGTCGTCCCCGCCAGGTTGAAGTTTTCGCTCCCTTCGAGGAAGAACGGCCGTTTCTCCGGAAAATAAAGGTCGTAGCGGAGGTTGACATCCACCTGGCCGGCGTCGGCTTCGACCTGGCTGAAGTCCGGGTTTAGAGTCGCGTCCAGAATGAGGCTCGGAGTGATCCCGTACTTCCCGGTCAAGCTCAGGTCCCGCGCGGTCTTCTCCCGGGCGAGCCGGCCTTCGTTCTGCGCATACCCCTGGGAAAAGGTGAACGCCGGGATGAGCTCCAGCAGAGTGTATTTCTTGAGCCCGAAAAATTCCAGGGGCGCCATCTCGGTCAAGAAAGCGAATCCTTTGGCGGGGTCAAGCTCTGGATAGGAACTGTGTTCCGAACGGCGGCCGATATAGCGCTCGAAGAATATTCCCATCTCGATACGGTGGCCGGAAGAATAGCGGATGCTCTTCAACGGAATGCGCATCTCGACAGCATAGCCCCGGTCGTGGAGCCGGCCCGCACTGTACCAGACAATGTCCACGCTATAGTCTTCTTTGTTGTTGGCATAACGGCTGTCCATCTGGATGCCGAGTGGATTCACGTAGAAAGCATACAGAGATTGCTGGTCGTTGAATGAGTCCAGGTTGATGCAGATGAAGTCGTCGGTCCGGAAGTCGTCCCTCTTAGAGAGGGTCGCCTTGATCTTGTCCGGCTCCCGGTCGTAACACTGGAAGGCAAAATAGAGGTTCTCGTTGTCGTAAGCATAGTAGGCCAGAGTCTCCTCGGACACGTCGCGGCCGAAGTCCGGCGCCCAGGTTTTGAAACCTGTGACCGAAGGCGCTTCCACCCAGATCAGGTCGTCGAGCGCGCCGTCGATCACCGGCACCTTGTCGGTCTTGAGCGGCTTGAGCAAAGTCGGGGGGGAAGTGGAGGCAAAGCCTGAGGAGGTTAANNTAATATACGATCTCAGGGGGAAATGGTTCCTCGTCGATTGAAGAGACCGAAAACGTGTGGTATAAAAAGAGGCAGGAGAAAAGGTCGATCTAGGACAATATCTACACCGACCTCCACGAGGGCCTCTGGACAATGAGATCTTGAAGCGGATCACCTCCGGGCGGCGTGAAGGCTGATCCGGTCACGGGGCCCGCAGGCAAAGGAGGGTGGACGGATGGTCGAGAAAAAGCGAGACAAGCCGAAGGCGGTCATCGTCCTGGCCATGCACGGATCCCCTCCGCTGGACTTCCCGAAAGACGAAATGGCCGAATTCATGGGGCTCCACGCTCAGCTCGGACACATTTCCGGCCCGGGGGCGGGGGCACAAAAGCTTCGCTATGGCCAATTGGAGGCCAAGATGCGCACCTGGCCCCGCACCGGCCAAAACGACCCCTTCTATGCCGGGTCGCAGGAACTGGCCAAGCACCTCCGGCAGGAGTCGGGGCTCGAGGTGATCATCGGGTTCAACGAATTCTGCGCCCCTACCCTGGACGAGGCCCTTGAGCGGGCCGCCGCCCGGGAAGCCGGGAAGATCGTCGTCCTCACCCCGATGATGACGCGCGGCGGAGAACATTCCGCCGTGGACATCCCGGAGGCCATCCGCCGGGCCCAGCAGAAATTCACCACCCAAAAGATCATCTACGCCTGGCCCTTTGCGACCGAGGACATCGCCCGCTTCTTATCCGCTCAGGTCGTCCGCTTTCTCTGACCCTCACCACCGCTTGGCTTTCTCAGGTTCCATCCGCCGCAGGTCCAATCCTTGTTCGAAGGCGCCGATGCGGTAGAGACAGCTCTCGCGAAGTGAGGACGGATGGTGGAGGGCTTCCGACAGGGACTGAGCGCCCACCGCCCAGACGCCCCCTCCTCTGACAACGACAACTTTGTAGTCGTGCAGCAGGCGGACGAGCTCGGCTGCACTCGTCTGAGCCGGGACCACCGGGATTACAAGATGGATGAAGCTTCCCTCCGCATCGATCGGCACGATGCGGTCGAGCGGTCCGCTATCACCGGGATAAATAAAGTGCGCCTGTGCTTCCGCTTCCGGCACATAGCAGTGCATGACCGTCTGAAAATCGCTCGTTGCATAGATCTGTTTGTGGAACCGAAGCTCCGTCGGATCGCCGTCCTCGACCTCGAGGGGGACCTCCCTGAGCGGACCTCCGATTTCCCGGGGCATCGATGCCTTGGGCGCATAGAGCATGCTCTCCACGCCGCGGACAGACATCGAGCCGGAATGAAAGGGCGAAAGCCGGGACTCGAATATCCTCGCGCCCGCCTTCTCAAATTCCCGGAGGATCTCGGTCTCTTCGGGGAAATCGCAGACCTCATCGTCGTCGATCGTATAGTCGGGCGGCGGGTAAGAAAAAGCCGTGTGGGGCGAAGCCGGGATTCTCTGTCTCAACCCTTCGACATCGACCCTGAGCTGCTTCAACAGGCGGACGACGTAGCCGGCGTTGTTGGCGATGCAGACGTGGAAGAAGGCCTCTTTCAGCGTCCTCCCCTTGGCGAACGTCCCGTGGCCCTGGATGATCGTGGCCGGGTGCTCGGCCAGGCGCTCGGGGATGACCCTGGCCATTTCAGGCGAACCGCTGGGGACGGCTATCCAGTCAACCGGAACAACGCCGCCGAGATGGTAATGGCCAAGCGGGTCGACAGGCAGGAACGGGGCCGGCCGGTTAGGTTTGTCCGCGTCGTCCAGCGTAACGAGGGTGATCTCCTTGGTGTGGGCATGGATGGAGGCGGCGACACCTTCCAGAGACAGGATGCGGGCATGGATATCGGTCTCCGAGGAGGCCTTGTAGTAGCCGAAATCGGTCTCGGAGGGAGAGAGGAAGCAAATATGACTGGGCTCGAGGTCGCCCTTCTGGGAGCCGGTGGAAGTGATGACGATCCAGTCGTTTCCCGCCTCGTCCCGGTGACGGATGGCCATATTACCGCTGTGGCTGTCTTGGATATCGTAGAGGAGAGAGGCCCGGCCGACGGTCTGAAACAGGCGCAAAACGTCTTCACTGGTTTTCCAGGTCTTTTTTTTCATGGCCGTTTCCGTTTTTCGATCCCCAGAGATTCGAGCAGCGCGGAGAGTGGATCCCCCCGTTCGTTCCAGCCACGGGCCCGGTAGTAATCCCTCCTCATCCTGACGATGGTATCAACCGAGACCGCGCGCTCCTCTCCGGCGACCAGGATAGGCTCGCGACTGAACCTGGCAGGGAGTGCGTCGTCTGACTCAGTCAGGCCGGCCGCGAGGTTGAAGAGCCTCTCCACAGCGGCGATCCGGTTGGCTACTTCCTCGAGACGGGCCGTCGAAAAGTCCAGCCCGGTGAGACCGCTCATCATCCGGGCCCAGGGGTCATAAGAAAAGGCATATCCGGTAAAACGGCAGACACCCAGACTGTCCTGGATGATGCCCAGGTTGTGCATATTGCGGATGCCGATGGGCGACTGAAGCAGGCTGAAGCGGGGGATCTCTTTGGTGCCCCCAAAAAAGGCCAACGAAACCGCATACCCGCCCTTGAGATGGCAGGCCCCGGTGGGAGAAGTCATGTACCCCAGGGCTTGGGTAAAGGAGGCCCGTGGGTCATAGGCCGGGATCTCCTGCTTCTTTATCGTCATGGAGAATTCAGGGTGCCCGCAGGAGTCGGCCAACCGATAGGACCCCTCGGCCAGGAGGTCGCCGATACCCTGCCGGAAGGCGGTGCGTCGGGCGAACTCATCCAAGAGGTCGCTCCGGCCGAAGCGGAGGTCGAGTCCATTTGTATCTTTGGCCTGGAGGATGCCCTGCTCGAAGAGCTCCATGGCGCAGGCCAGCGTGCCGCCGAATGAGATCGTGTCCATCCCCAGCTCATTGCAGAGGTAGTTGACCCGGGTGATCGCTTCGAGATCATAGATATCGCAGTCCGGACCGATCATGACCATGGTCTCGTACTCGGGACCTTCGCCTTTTTTGTCGCCGACCCGGGTATGGCGCTGGCAGCCCATGGGGCAGAGGTAGCAGCCGGCCGCCCGTTGGAGCAGCTTCTTGGCCAGGGTCTCGCCGGAGACCCTTTCCACGTCCTCATCGCGATGCCGGTTATCCAGAAAGTTGCGGTGAGGAAGCATATTGATCAGGTTGATGAGCTCGACCAGGCCGGCTGTCCCCAGGTCGCGGAGAAGACGCTTGGTGGCCGGCGCCTGCTTCAGGAGGTAAAAGCTCTGGTCCAGTCCCGACTGGAATTTCTCCTTGTCTTTGACCTGGATCTTTTTCTGCCCGGCGACACGTATGGCTTTGAGGTTCTTGCTGCCCCAGACGGCGCCCGGCCCTCCCCGACCNNCCCGACCGTAGGCCCTGTTCCGGTCGTTCATGACGGCGGCGAACCTGACCTTGTTCTCCCCGGCTGGGCCGATGCAGAGGACGCGCGTGCGCCGGTCGGCTTCGCCGGCCTGCAGCGCCTCCGTCGTCAGATGGACGTCCTTGCCCCAGACATGGCCGGCGGGGAGAATTTCTGTTTTCTCCGGCCGGATATCGATCAGCACTGGGGAGGCCGCCTTACCACGAATGACCAGGGCGTCGAACCCAGTGGATTTAAAGGCCGGCGCCCAGGTTCCGCCGCAGTTGGAACTGCCGATCCCTCCGCTGAGAGCGGACTTGAAGACCATGTGGCCCCGTCCGGCCGTGGGAGCGTTGGTTCCAATAAGGGGAGCCGCAGCGATGATGATGACGTTGTCGGCGCTCAACGCATCGCAGGTGGGGTCGATGCGGTCGTAGAGGAGGCGTGCTCCCAGGCCGCGGCCGCCGATGTAGTCCGCGACTTGGCCCGAGTCCAGGGGAGTTTCTTCGATCCTGCCGCTGCTGAGGTCGACCTCCAGGATCTTGCCATGAACACCCCACGGAAGCTCACTCATGGGCGGCTGAACTCCTCGAACACGTTGGGGAGAATATCAGATCAACGAACCTATGACAAGGCGAGGGTGAGCCTATCCTCCGCCCAGAAAAGGGAATATGGCGATGATATCGCCGGCCTGTAATGGGGTCTCCAGCCCGCCCGGCCTCGGGACTGGGATTCCATTTTTCATGATGATCACATGCGGCTGGAGAACTTCCTGTCCGGCGAAAACTTGTTTCTCCCGCTCCGAAGTATCGCACAGCCGCCGGAGAAGATCCCGGAGCCGGACCTCCGCGGGAAGCTCGAACTCGAGTTCGCGGCCGCCGAACAGGTCGCGGAAAGGACCGAAGAGCTTGACTTTGACTTTGGTCATGGCCTAGCCCAGACGGGTCTGACTCCGAGAGCGCGACGGCTCGTTCATCTCCCGCTTCTTCCCTTTCGAGGCGTTGCCAAGTCACTCTTATCGCGGCGCTTATTCCGGACCGCCCTCCGCTCCTTAAGAGCCCGGATGAGCGAGGGATAGACGTCTTGTCGTTCCGCATCAAACACCCGGACAGGCGTCTTACCCAGGCAGTCTCGAAGGTCGTCTAGCAGCGGCTTTCTCACGACCAGAAGACAGTCGAGCCAGGGCCCTGAAAGGACCTCTGACAAAGCCGGCCAGACGCCTCGGCCGGCGAGTTCCATCGGCCCGACCTCATCGATGATGAGGATCTCTCCTGGCTTATGGCCAAGGATGGCGGCCGCCGCGGCCTCAAGCCCTGGGGGGAGAAAAAAATAGGGCCCGACCGTCTGCCAACCGGACTCGCCTTCCGTCCGGAGGAATGGTATCGACTTGCCCTTTTTGATATCGAAAAGATCATAGCCAGCGGTTTCCCCCTTGTCCTTTACCAAGAGGCTCAAGTACCCGGAGACGGGAAGCCTCAGCGCTTCGAGGTCCGGCAAGAGCCTCTTCAGGAAGGTCGTCTTCCCCGAATGGACGGGACCCGTAAGCACCAGGATCATGCCCTCAAGATAGAATAGGCCCAGCGATAAGTCAAAGCAAGGTCCAGGCGCTCGGTTATTCCTGCTCTTCAGGCCGATGAATTTTTGCCCGTTAGCTCCTAGCGGACGACCACTTCCGATTCCCGGGACGTGAAGCTAATGGGTCGGCCGGACGGATTGTTGGCGGAAACCGAAGTCACCATGATGCGGGTCTCCCCCTGCGCGACTGCATCGAAGACCAGAATGGCAATGTTGCCGCCGCCCCGAATACCCCGGTTGAGTTGCGGGCTGGAGAACCCGATCGTGCAACTCCCCTCGGCGATGTTCTTCAGGAAGGGAACGTTGGCTCCGGACATCCGGATGAGCCCCCCTTCGATGACGTCCTTAAGCCGGGCGACCTGGGGATTAAAACTCAGGCTGAGGGACATGTTGCCGATCTCTTGCTGGCTTCGGACATTAACGCTGATTCTGAACTCCCGGCCCTTGGGAACTTCGAAATTGGCGGGGTCGAGGGAGATCTGGCTGTCACCCCGGTCTTCCGGCTCTTCCTCGGCTTCTTCCGGTCCGGGCATCATCTCCGACTCATCAGCCATTTCCTCGGCCGTCGCTTCCTCATCCATGCGGCCGGCCTGACCGCTCGACGAGATGCCTTCGAGCTCGATCCAGAGGGGTTTGTCATCTTCGGCCGTCCGCTCCAGAGACCGGATGATGTAGGGTGTCACGGTCAAGATGAGGTCGGACTGATCGATTGTCTGTTTGGTCGAGCCAAACAGGTTGCGGAGAATGGGGACGCCGGCCAGCCCTGCGATTCCGCGCAGGGACTTCCTTTCTTCGTCCCGGAGGAGCCCGGCCAGTAGGTTGGTCTCGCCGTCCTTGAGCCGGATAACGTTCTTGATCTCCCGGTTAGCGATGATCGGGATGTCGGCGTATCCGGAGCCGGCGATAGCCGTGATTTTGAGCTCGATCTCCAGGGTGATCTCCTTTTCCAGGTGGATCTTCGGCTTGATCTTGATCTCCAGGCCGACGTCCTGGTAGGCGAAAGAGGTGATCGGCTGCTGGCTGATCCCCCCCGCGGCGATCGGCGTAAACGTCGTCTGGGGGATGGGGACCTTCTGTCCGACCAGTGACTTTATCTCTTCATCCGCCACCCCGCGCAGCCTCGGCTGGGCCAGCACCTTGGTGTCGGCGTCCGACTGGAGGAAGCGGACGAGAGCGCTCGGGAGCGAGACCTCGTAGCTGCTGGCTTTGCCCAAGGCGAGCCCACTGAGCTTGAACCAGCCGGCGTTCTCGGTGCCACCCGGACCGGCGTAGCGCAAACCGACGAGAGCGTTGTCCAGATCGACGCCGATCTCCCGCAGCTTCTGCCGGGAGACCTCCATGATCTCGAGGTCAATAATCACTTCGCCTTTGGCCTTGTCCCACTTACGGATGAGGTCCGCGGCCAGCCTGATGTTCCCCGGCGTGTCACGGATGGTCACGGTGTTGAGGGACTTGTCCACGAAGATGTTGGGAGCCCGGATCTGCCCCCGGAGCATCTGCTGCAGCGCGGCAAAAATGTCCTGGGCGCTGATGTTGGAGAGG
>DQHV01000113.1 GCA_003524335.1 Candidatus Aminicenantota bacterium
GGATTTCCTCTGCCCCGATTGCCTTTTCCTCTACAAGCAGCTCAAACAGCTCGAAAAGGAATACGAGGGCAAGGTCAACATCGCCTTCCAGTTCTTCCCCCTCGAAGCCAAATGCAACACGGTGGTCGAAAAGGATCTGCACCCGGGGGCCTGCGATCTCTCCCTCATGGCCGCCTATGACCCGGCCAAGTTCAANNTGATCATCAACAACCGGATGATCATCGGCACCTTGCCCTATGCCCATCTCAAGGCCATCTTCGAATCGCTGCTCTCGGAGGGCGGCTTGGCCGGCGCTGAAGGACGGTTTATGGAGAATTGGGTGGACACCCGGCCCAAGAAAAAACCGACTCCGCCTCCCTATCCGAAGAAGTAGGACCGCGGCGAGGTTTTTTATGTCATTGCAAGGATGCGGGGCATCCGTGAAGCCGACTATTTCCTGAGCGTCATCCTGCCCAGCCTGCCGACCATGGTCCTCGAAAACTCTATCGATGATGTCAACGGGGCTTTGGAGAGCAGGGATGTGTCGGGGGAAACGTCCGCGGGGCCAGATGGGCTTGAGAGCCGCCGTCATCCCATTTGCAGAAACTTCCGGCGTTCGGCGAGATGAGAGGCGAGGTCGACGAGCGTCTTGAGGACCACCATAAGGATGAGGGCCGGGACAGGCGATCCGATGGCCTGGGCCAAGGCCCCGCCCAAAATGATCGTCAGGTGCATGACGATGACCCGGCTATAGGGCTGCCAAAAGAGCGCGGCGAAGGAAACTTTCTGGTATTCCCCCTGACCGATGAAATTCTCGCGGTAGGAGATCCCATGGCTGACGGCGAGACCGAGGACGGCTGTTCCTAGATCCCGCAGGGACCCTTCGAATCGGGGCCCGAAAATCGTCAGGACGAATACCCCGTGGCCTAAGGTGAAGAACCCGTAGTGGACGATGAAGAAAAGAATCAGGGCGGTGCGGTTGGCCTCGGTCACGGGCCGGCCGTTGAGCGTCATCCGGATGGATCCCAGGGAGCCCTGGGCGCGTTTCATCCTCAGGATGTTGAAAAAGCCGACGATCAGGTTCTCCGCCCAATAGAAAACAACGATCGCGGCGGCGTTCCAGCCCAGGGCCACGACTCCGAAAAGAGGAACGAGATTGGCAAGTATGAGCGCCAGCGCCGAGGTCTGAAACCGTCCGAGCAAGGGCACCAGCTTGTCTGGGGGAGGAGCGATGGGGGATCCAGCGTCGGGCTTCATAGCCGGATAATCTTATGCGCTCCCTTCGATGGGAATCGATTAATAGCCCAGTCCTATGACCTTGCGGATGATATCTCTTGTTGTGGGCGCTGGTCAAGAGCCCCAAAAACACCCGCAATGGAATTATGACATCCTCTCCTTCATACTTCCCGCTCTCCTCGGCCGTCATTAGGGCCACCTGCCCGAAGGCAAGTGGGGGCGGCGGCCAAGATGTTCGTTTTACCAGCGCCCGAGAAATCCTTTACATTTATGAGGCGGCCGTGGTAAATCCAGGCGACGGCCAAACCCGAGGCGGTCGGGAAAAACATGACAATGATCAAGGAGTCGCCCATGAAAGCATTCCTAGACAGCCGCCGGTTTCTGATGGTCTATTCCGGCGTCCTTACTGCGGTTTTTGCGCTGACCGTGTTCACGGGGACGGCGAAGAGCCGCAAGACGAGCTTCAAGGAAATCGACGTGCAGCGAATCAACGTCGTCGAGCCGGACGGGACGATCCGGCTGGTTCTCTCCAGCAAGGCCCTTTTCCCCGGCATTTTGTTCAAGGGGAAGGAGTATCCCCATCCCAACCGGAAGACGGCGGGCATCCTTTTCTTTAATGACGAGGGCACCGAGAACGGCGGCCTGACTTTCGGTGGCGCGAAGGACGCGAGCGGCAAGGTGAGCGCCTACGGACACCTGAGCTTCGACCAGTACAACCAGGATCAGGTTTTCACGCTTGATGCTTCCGAGGACGGCGGGAACCGCAAGGCGGGGGTTTCCGTGTGGGACAGGCCCGATTACTCGATCGAGGAACTCATCGTGCTCACCGAGCGCGTGAAGAACCTGCCCGAAAGCGAGCAGAAGGCCGAGATCTCGAAATTCTTTGCCGGACGGGAATCGGCGTATCCGCGCCTTTATCTCGGGAAAAGCCACAACGGATCGGTCTCTCTCCGGCTGAATGACAGGCAGGGCCGCGAACGCCTGATCATGGAAGTGGCGCCCGACGGAGCTCCGGCCGTCCGCTTTCTCGATCAGGACGGGAAGGAAGTTGCCCGCTTCCCGGCTCCCCAATAAGAGAGGGAGTCGGTGATAAATAGGCGAGTTTCCAGTTTTCGCGTACCCAGCCCGGAGATTATTTCGCAGGCTCTTTCAGAGTGTCAAGGAGCTTTTGGATCTCGGGTTGGGAGAGCGAATTTGTCCCCTTTTTCAGGAATTCGCCGAAAGCGGCGATCTCCTGGTCGGTGGCCGGGAAGCCGATATTGTTTCCTTGGAACGAGCTGTCGACGAGGACCTTTCCGTCGGGGTTGAGCACGGCGTACCAGGGAATGCCTCCCTTCTCGGAGCCGGGGAAGCGGACTTTGATCTCCTTCCCGCCGACCATCCGATCTTGATCGATCTTGACCTCGACGAACTCCTTGGAAAGGGGGGGAGCGACGTCCGGCCGGGCCATCCAGGCTTCGAGTCTCTTGCACCAGCCGCACCAGGGCGCGCCGAAATGGAGGAAAACGCGTCGGCCCGAAGCACCGGCTTTTTCGAGGCCCTTCCGGAGCACTTCCTCGGCCTGGAAATAAGCCGCTTGGTTTTTGGTCAGGAAATCGAGGATCTTGTTCGGGTCGTAATTTTTCCCCGCCTCGAAGACAGATGTATCCTGGTTAGCTAAGTCACGGCCGTCGCCGTCAAGGACCGTGAGATAGGGGACCCCCGCTTTCTTGAAACCGTTGGTGAAGGCGTCATGGCTTTCCGCGAGGTCGGTGTTCTTATCGAACTTGCCGATGTCCACGAGGACGACTTCGTATTCATAGAGGAGTTTCCTGGCGATGCTCTTATCGTCATGAAAGAGTTTATGGAGGAGCCTGCACCAGCCGCACCAATTGGCGCCCCACTGAACAAGGATCCGACGGTTTTCTTTTCCGGCCCGGACGATGGCAGCGTTAATATCGGCCTTGGCGTCGGCGGATTCATCATAGATCGGGGCTTGTTCGGCTTTGGTCGCTTTCTGTTCATCCTTGGTCTGAGCTGTTACGGGACTGCCTTGTCCTCCGGGAGCAGTTTGGGCAAAGGCAGGGGAGACGAGATTCCAGAGAAATCCCGCGGCGAATACAAGGATAGCCGTTTTTTTCATTTCCCTATCATAGCGGAAGGCGGTCGCGGACTCAACAGCGGGCTGCTAGAAAGGACAGCGTCTATTTCGCAAGTTCTTTCGCCCAACCTGTACAGACTTTGTGGGTCTGAAACCCTGGGTGGGCGAACCGATGGCGTTCGTTTGTCGCTTATTTCTTATGATAATCGGGGTAAGCGGGACGCTTCGGCTTGGTCAGCGGATTCTTGGCCAAAGCATCCATGACAATCTCGATGGCCCTATCCAGTTGTGGATCCTTTCCCAGCCTCACGAGCTCAGGATCATGCTCCACTTCCACGTCCGGAATGACACCAATGTTCTCGGCAATCCAATGGCCGTCCGGGCTCCAGACCCCGGAACTCGGAGCCGTCACATAGCCTCCATCCATTAGACTTGGAGATCCGGCCCGGCCAACGAGACCTCCCCACGTGCGCTTGCCTACCAGGGGCCCCACCTTCGCCCGTTGGAAGTACCAGGGCATGGCATCCCCGCCCGACCCGGCGAACTCGTTGATGAGCATGACCTTGGGTCCGAAGATGGCTCCTTGGGGCTGCACCTCGTCTTCCCCGTCGCGGGTGGCGACGAGGCTCATCATCTTCCGCCCGAAGCGTTCGATTATATCCGTGGCCAGCATGCCTCCGCCGTTGAAACGTTCGTCCACGATGAGGGCCTCACGGCCGACCTGGGCATAGAAATACCGGTTGAAGTAGGTGTACCCTCCAAAGGCCGTGTCAGGCATATAGACGTAGGCCGCCTTTCCCCTGGTGGCCCGTTCCACATAGCGCCGGTTGTTCTCGATCCAGGCGAAATTACGGAGGGCCGTCTCGCTGCTTATCGGGACAACCGTTACCTCCCGCGAGCCTTCCATCTTCGGCTCCGGCCCGACGGTGAGTACGACCTGTTTTCCCGCTTTGGCCTCGAAGAATTTGAAAACATTGTCCGTACCCGTGATCTCCCGGCCGTCCACGGCCAGCAAGTACTCGCCGCTCTTGACGTTCACTCCGGGTTGGGTCAAGGGAGCCAGGAACTGAGGATTCCAGTTTTCCCCGCTGTAGATACGGGCGAAGCGGTAGCGGCCGTTTTCTATGGCATAGTCCGCTCCCAGGAGGCCGGTGGGAACCCGCTCCGCCCGGGGGATGTCGCCGCCCCCGACACCGAGATGGCCCACCGTGATCTCCCCCAACATCTCGGCAAATAGGTAGTTCAGGTCCATCCGCGAAGCCACGGCTTCTACATAGGGAGCGTATTTTTTTTGTGCCCATCCCAGGTCCAGGCCGTGGAGGTTGGGGTCATAGAAAAACTCCCGTTCGATGCGCCAGGCCTCCCGGTACATCTGGTGCCACTCCTCGAGCGGTTTTGCCTTGATTTGGATGTCCTGCGTCGGCATGGCTTTATCAGAAGCTCCCCCAGCTGAAGGAGGTGGAGAGGGAGCGCCTGATGGAGGCATCGGCTTGAGCGTTCCGATGAGCCAACGTCCTCTTTGGCTGTACAGGTATTTCTTTCCGCTTCGGGCCATCTCGAAGGCGTCGACGCTGCTTACGACCATGTCGGCCCGGCGTTCCTTAAGGTCGAAACGATGAACGGAGGAGCCCTGCGGAAAGGGTGATCCCGGCAGCGGGGCTTCGGTTGCGATGGCCAGGAGCGTTCCGGACTCCCCGGTCTGGAGGTCGATGTAGTTACGGGCCGGCAGGGGAACAGCCAGAATGCGCTGGAGGATGCCCTCGACGTCGACCTTGACGGTGACATCTTTGTCGGGTTTCTTTTCCTCTGCTTTTTTCTCTGGTTCTTCAGACGTCTTCTTAGACTTATCGTCAGGCTTCTCCTCATCGCTCTGAGGAACAAAGGGCGTGGGCTCGGCCTTATCGAGCACAGCCAGATAGACGGTGCTTGTCACTTCCCGGAAGATGCTGTGGATATCCGGCTGAAGAGAAGCGCCCGAATCGGTGCTGGCCGTGAAATAGAGATATTTTCCCGCGGGATCGAACACGGACAGGCGGGCGTCGCTCAGGCCGTCCGTAACCTGCGTGCTTTGTCCGCTTTCCAGGGAGTAGAGAAAGATCGTCCCCAAGTAGTTGGGAAGCCTCTTGGCATAAACCAGCCACTTGGAATCGGGCGACCAGTTGGGGAAAAGGCTGTCCGCGCCGCCGAGGAAGCGGTCCTTATCCACCTTGACAGGCTTTTTCTTTTCAAGGTCCACGTACCAGAGGTTCAGGTGGCAGTCCGCGTAGGCTATTTTTTTGTTATCGGGAGACCAGCGGGGGGCAAAGTAGAAGGTAGGGTTTTTTTCCAATTCGATGCGGACAACATCGCCGCTCCCTTTCTGGCTCTTAATATGGAGCTGGTATTCGCCTGATTCATCCGAAAAGTAGGCGATCTTTTGGCCGTCGGGAGACCAGGATGGATAGCGCTCCATGACTCCCGGAGTGTTTGTGAGGTTGCGGAAGTCGCCCTTTTCTTCCGGAACAGTGATGATCTCCCCCCGGGCTTCAAAAACGGCCCGGACGGCGTTGGGAGAGAGATTGGGTGAGGAGAGGCTGTCACCGACGTTCACGAACTTATCCCGGACTTCGAGCATATCCCCGGCGACGGAGACGGATAAGGCGCTGGTCTTTCCCGAGGCCAAGTCATAGAGATTGAGGGAGCCGAACTGCTCGTAGACGATCGCCTCCGGTCCGGCCGAGGCCGACTTGAGGTCCAGCCCGTCGTTTTGCAGAGTCCGGCTCACTTTCTTTGTCTTAACGTCATAGGAAAAGAGGGTGACCGGCCCCTCCCTGTCGGAGAGAAAATAGACCTTATCCCCGACCCACATGGGCTCAAAATCGTTGGAATCCGTCCGGGGGATTTTCTCGATGCTCGAATCGGATAGGTCGGCGATCCA
>DQHV01000220.1 GCA_003524335.1 Candidatus Aminicenantota bacterium
TGTGACCTTAAACAATTATGCTTCTAAATCCCGGGAAAGGCAGAATATGGAAAGAAGAGGCCGTCATCTTAAGTATCTGCCTTATGGCTTCACGGAGCAGGGGGTCGCCATGCTCTCGAGTGTCTTAAGAAGCGAACGGGCAATTCGGGTGAATATTGCCATCANNGATTTCGGTCATGTCCCCGAATTTCCTGGGGGACACGATCCGAATAGTGTCCCCGAATTTCCATGTCACCGAATTTCTCCAGTGCCTTTATTGACGGGGCGGCTTTTCTTTTTATAGTATTTACGATGCAGGAGTGGAAAGAGCATAATTTTTAAGGAGGAATCTGAAATGAAATCTCCCCAAAAGGCTGTTATTTTGACGATCGGCCTGCTTATCTGCTTGGGAACGTTACCTTCTTCCCAGGAAGATACCCTCGAAGCTCTGAAATCAATCGCTCTTATCGAGCAGAAAGTCATGGTGCCCATGCGCGACGGGGTCAGACTGGCCACGGATATCTACCGTCCCAAAACAGACAAGCCTGTTCCGGTCATTTTATCCAAGACTCCCTATAACTTTAATTCCTGGGGGGACGGAAAACTCAATAAGCAAGGCTTCCAGCAAGCTTACAGAACCGTCAAGCACGGTTACGCCTACGCGGTCCAGAACGAACGCGGAAGGTATTTCTCTGAAGGACAATGGGATATTCTGGGACCGCCGACAACCGACGGGTACGATGCCATTCAATGGCTGGCCGGGCAGCCCTGGTCCAACGGCAAGGTCGGGCTGATCGGGTGTTCCTCTTCAGCCGAGTGGCAGATGGCCGTGGCGGCTCTGGACCCTCCGGGTCTTGCCGCCATGGTGCCCATGGGATTCGGCGCGGGTATCGGACGCGTGGGGGAATTCTACGAACAGGGTAACTTTTACCGCGGCGGCGCTCACCAGATGTTGATGACCGCCTGGCTTTACGACTACGGCTTTATCCAGACCTTTAAGCATCGGCCGACCTTTCCTCCGGATATGTCACGGGAAGAACTGGAGCGGATCTCCCGGTATTTTGATCTGGCGGCCGAGATTCCGGAAGTGGACTGGTCTAAAGCGCTCTGGCGTTTGCCCCTGATGGATATCATTAAAAACTTGGACGGGCCGAAAAGCGTCTATGAGGAAATGATCCAGCGGAAGCCGAATGACTCCGCCTGGTACAAGGGCGGCCTGTACCATGATGACATGCCCTTCGGCGCGCCCGCTTTATGGCTCATCTCCTGGTTTGATATCTCGATCAGTCCCAATCTGGCTTTGGTCAATCATATCCGCTCGAGCGCCAAAGATCCGGAAGTGGCTGATCATCAGTTCGCGGTCATCGCCCCGGTAACCCATTGTGCCTTCTTCGGGGGAAGCGAAGAGATGAGCGTCGGCGAACTCAATGTCGGAGATGCGCGGTTCGACTACGAGGGGCTCATCTTTAAGTGGTTTGACTACTGGCTGAAGGGAGAGAAAAACGGAGTCGTCAAAGAAACACCCAAATTCCAATATTACACCATGGGTCTCAACAAATGGCAGTCCGCCGAGACCTGGCCGCCGGCAAATGAGGAGATGGCGATTTTTTATCTGACCAGCAAGGGAAACGCCAACAGCGTCTTCGGGGACGGAACGCTCACCCCGAATCGTCCGGGTTCAGAGGACAAGCCGGATGCGTTTACCTATGATCCGGACTATCCCGTCCCCGTGCACGGGGGTGGGTTTTGCTGCATGGGCAGTGAGTACAAGGCGGGGTCTTTTGATCAGCGGCCGATAGAAGTGCGTAACGATGTCCTCGTTTATTCCACCGATCCTTTGAAGGAAGGCGTTGAAATAAGCGGGCCGGTCGAGATCACGCTTTATGTATCCTCGGATGCCAAGGACACGGACTTTACGGTCAAGCTGGTGGACGTCTATCCTGACGGAAAGGCTTATAATTTGGATGAAACCATCCAGCGGGTCCGCTATAGGGAAGGCTATGAAAAAGAGGTCTTTATGGAAAGAGGGAAAGTCTACAAGGTCCCGGTCAGCCCCATGTCGACAAGCAACTATTTTGCACCGGGGCATCGCCTTCGCATAGAGGTCTCGAGCAGCAACTTCCCCAGGTTCGAGCGCAACCTGAACACGGGCGGTCACAACTATGATGAGGCGGAGGGCGTGGTTGCCCATAACAAAGTGCATCATTCAAAAGTCCACCCGTCCCAGATCAGGGTGTCGATCGTCAAGCGCTGACCCATTTTAGAAATTAGGGGACACGATCCGAAATCAAGAGATTTCNNGTCATGTCCCCGAATTTCAATCTCGTCCGCGAATTTCGATTTCCTGCTTAATAGTCTTATGAGCTCGTCAGCTTGGCGCTGACGAGGCGGTTGAGGCTGATTCCTTCTTCAGCGGCTTTGATCGCAAGAGCGCGGTGAACTTCCGGCGGAATCCTGACGACGAATTTACCACTGAATGATCTTCCGGATATCGGAGCGGGAGCGGCCTCTCCGTTGTTTTCCATATCTTGGACGGCTTTTTTTACTATCCTGCGAATTCCGTTTAGGGCCGCCTCGGGACTCTTGGCCAGCCAGCTGAGGCTGGGAAATTCGATGCACAACCCGACAAATTCCCTATCGTCCTCAGACCAGGAGATTCTATATGTATACCGGTCACTGTTCAGGCTCATTTTCGGCCTCCAATTGATCGATTGCCGTCGTTATTCATGATATCACTATAGATACTATTGTCAAGCCTTTTAATAACCGAATACCCGACTGACTTAGCCAGGTCAATAGGCTCACGCCCGAACTTGACGAGGATAATCGAGTCTTCGAATGCGCCATCGAGTCCGGAGCGAACGTCATCGCATCCGGCGATTCTCACTTGTTGGCGCTTGAGAGATTCGGCCAGCGCTCACCGGAGTAGGCCGAGGAGGTAGAGCCCGGCCAGGATGACGGGCTGATGGACCACGTAGATAAGCAAGGAATGCCGGCCCGCGATGTTGATGAACGTCATGGGCCATTGCCTCGGGATCAGGCTTCGCTTCATCGCATAGACCGATTTCCCCAGGGCCGTGCCCACCAGAAAGACCCCCAGCCAGGGGAGAAGCGGGAAATAATCGGCCGCTGAATAAGTCGGCCTGTGGATCCCGAGCGGCAGGAGCCAGTCGAACCGGACGGTCGCCTGCTTCATCGCGAGGAAAACCGCAACGCTCAGCCCGAGCACAGCCGCCCCGGCATACGCGCAGGTCGCAGGCCCGGAGCGCTCGAGGGTGAGCCCGTAGATCAGGATACAGACCGTCAGGCAGTGAAGGATCCCGAAGAGGATTGCGGACGAGGAATCGAAGACGTAGGTCGCCACGGTGACGACGATAGCGAAGGCGAAGAGCTTCAAGGCCCGGCGGATGTTGTTCCGGGTCAGCGTGCTGCTGATCCCGGAAAGCAGGATGAACAGGCCGGCGAAAAAATACTGGGCGACCGTCCAATAAATGTTGGATAGCACGATGGATACGCCGAGGAACTTCGAGATGCCGGAGAGGGCCCACAGGTCGTAGAAGAGATGGTAGAAGACCATTAGGATGATGGACAGCCCGCGCAGGAAATCGATCTCCCAGATGCGGGGCGGGCGGGTCGCGGGCTCGGCGACCGTTTTCAATCCGGTTTCAGCGCTCATCTGATGAGTTCCCCCAGATTGGAGATTCTCTTGGATTTATCCTTCATTTTGCGCCCGGAAAATTGCGCCTATTTTAGCGAAGATGCAGCGCCAAATCAATTTTGGACTCCTGGTCGTCGTGAAAGACCGGGTTCGTCACCTTACGCCAATTCTTTTTTGTGCGAATTGAATGAACAAAATATATTGACATTATTGTGCGATTATTTATAATATTCTGTGCACAATAATGAGGTGCTGCGATGAGGACAACCGTTACTCTTGAAAAGGGAATGATCGATGAGCTCCTGGACGAAACCAAAGCCAAGAGCAGAGCCTCAGCCGTCAGGGAGGCCGTAGGTGATTATCTCCGGCGAAAGAAAATCTCCAGGATAAAATCACTCAAGGGAAAGCTGGAATTCGATCGCGAGACGGCCTCAAGAAGGCATCATGAGCGCTGAAAGAGTCCTGGTCGATACCTCTGTTTGGGTGGCTTATTTCAGAGGGGGTTCCCCTGCCATCTCCGAGAAGGTCGATAGGCTACTTGCGGGGGAAGGAATCTGCGTTCCTAAAATCGTCTTGGCTGAACTCGTCCAGGGCGCTAAATCCGAACGCGAAATCTCCACGATCGAGGATTTCTTTGACGCCTTCACGATCCTGGATCAGAGTCCGGAGACCTGGTTGAAAGCGGGAAAGCTCTCCCGAGAGCTCAAGATCAGAGGAAAGACGATTCATCTCTTGGACTGTTATATTGCCGTGATAGCCAAGGAGAACGCCTGCGCCGTCCTCACTCTGGACGATCATTTCAAGGAGATTCAGAGAGTGCTGCCGCTCGCTCTCATTTGAGGATGCTTATCGCCGCCCTCTTGGACATGTTTTGCGTTCGGCTGAACCTTGACGGCATAATTTTGTAGGGCAGAGTGTACAGAACCGAAAAAGTATTCTAGCTAGTTCTTCCCGATAAACCGGTTCAGGAATTCGAAAGTCGCGTTGTAAGCATCCAGGCGGTTTTTGTGGAGCATGAATTCGTGCGGCTCATCGGGCCGGACCATGAGCTCGACGTGGACATCGCCCTTGGCGCGGAGTTTCTGCACCAGGTCCACGGTCTGTGAGAAATCGACGTTGCGGTCGTCGTCCCCGTGGATGAAAAGGACGGGCGACTTCCAGGTCTTAACGGCGGCCACCGGCGAGGAATCAAACGCCAGCTTGCGCTCATCCGCCGACATTCCCTGAGCTGCCCCGGGACGGGGATCCCGCGCCCGCGCCGACCAGTCATGCACCCCGGCCAGGTCGACACCCGCCTTAAATATGTCTGAGTTGCGGGCCAGGCCCATGGCCGTCAAAAGGCCTCCGTACGACAGTCCCCAGAGACCCACCCTTTCCGGATCGACCTCGGGCCGCGCCTGGAGGTACTTGGCTCCGGCCACCACATCCTGGTATTCCGAGGCACCCCTGCGGCCTGCATCCGGAGGCATCCGGAAGCGCCGCCCGTACCCTACGCCGCTCCGATAATTGATGGAAATCACCACGTATCCCCGGCTTGCGAAATACTGGTTGATGCCGTAGGCCTCCGCATAAAACTCCATGTAATGCCAGCCCAGGAGCATCTGCCGGATCGGGCCGCCATGCGTGTAGACGACCCCCGGCCGGCGGTCTCCCGGCTTCGCGCCCTTGGGGAGGAAAAGCTGACAGGGTATCTCCAGGCCGTCGGGGGCCTTGACTATGACGAGCTCGGGCACCACTAGGTTGTCCAGCGGGAATTTTTCCGGAAGCGCGCGGGGAGCGATGATTTGGGTCTTCCCCCCCGCGGCGGACACGACAGCGACGGACATCGGTTGCTTGGCCGTCGCGGACAGGAAGGTCACGTCTTTCCCCGAGGCGAGTGCCACCGGATAGCAGCCGATGGTTGCCCCCTTGGTCAACGGAACGGGTTTGCCGCCGGCCCCGGCCGCCGCCACTCTAAAGATGTGCCGGCCGTGGATGTCCGCCTGGTTGCTGCTGTAAAAGAGCGTCCCGCCGTCGCCCGAAAGAGAGAATTGCTCGACCATGCCATTCCCCGGCGTAAGGTTTTCCGGTTCGCCGCCGCCCGCGGGCGCCAGCGAAAAAACGTGATTCCATTCGTCCTGTTCCGCGGTGAACAGGA
>DQHV01000156.1 GCA_003524335.1 Candidatus Aminicenantota bacterium
ATGGCCGCTTGGCGGGGGTGGCCTCCGGGGCCGTCCGGCGGCGAGCTCTGAACCATGAGCAATCGCGGCTCGTTGAGCAGAGTCGGCACGACCTCATAGTATAGGATCCCCTGTTCGGATAAGGGAGTTTCAAAACTGCTCTCGAGGACACTCGTGCCCTTCCAGCCGCAAAATCTGGCATATCGAATGCGGGCCTCAAGAAAGGGAAAGAAATTATGCCAAATTGCATATTCGAGGCTGATCCCCCCTTGGAAGCTAATCGGAGTTTTCTTGTATTCGGCGCGAGTAGTGATGAGGGTGTATCCAGCCAATATCTCACCCACCCAATATAACGCCGTCAATTCATCCCTGTAACGTGCTTTGAAATAGTATGAAAGCCCAACATCAGCAAGGAGATTTAGCCTTTTGCTCAAAGGCATGTTAAAGTAAGCGTTCCCTCGAATCGGGACTGCGCTCAGACTAGGCTTCGCAAAGACAGAAGCATTTGAGAGGCCTATAGAAAGGCTCATTCTAGAAGACCGAGAGATATTCATGTACCCGCCGCCGATGCCTAAACCGAGCCGCGGAGTGAGTTCAAAGACGATATCGCCACCAGCTTCATAACCATTATGCACAGTTCGAAATCCGCCCGATGATTCTGGCCAAAGGCTCTTGTGATAGTCAAAATAAGATTGGGTTCCATGATTCGCGTCGCCACCCGAAATAAATGTCCACCCCCCATGAAATCTGAGGCTTATCTTACCGTCTGAAAAAGCCAGTCCCGGCAACAGGACTAGCGAAATAAGAAATATAGCCTTTTTATTATTAAACATAACAGCGATCAGTTTTATTCCAGCAATCAATCGTCACCACTCAATTACCTCGATTGAAATAGTATTGGAATAAGATGAATAACCCAGGGGGTTCCCTGCCCTTACTCTATATTGATATGTATATCCCGCTTGGGCGTAGTTATCCGAATAAGCATTATCGTCATAGCTTAGAGTCGCTATTACCTCCCAGTCAGTTTCACCAGGGATCCTGCGTTCGACGAAGTTGTAAAGAGCATTGACAGCGTGGTTCACCCAAGAGATGTTTACATTTTGCTCAAGAGTCGGGGATTGCCCAGCGAGGTCGGTTGGCGCGTCGGGTACTGTATAGGGAACTGAAGCGCTATACGTATTAGAGAATGATGAGATACCAGCCTTATTTGTAGCTCTGACTCGATATGTGTAGGTTCTTTGTAATGTCGTATCTATTGGGTCCTGGAAGTAGGCATATGCAGTCGAGTTCTCATTCTTACAATCCCAATGGAGGTAAGCCGACTGATATTGGTGTTTTCTCTGGATCTCGAATCCGACTTCGTTGTTCGAATTGTCATTCCATCGGACTTCGATGAGGTTCCATGCTTTTGTATACGCAATTAGGCTAGTCGGCGCACTCGGCGACGTGTCGCCATCAAGGTCATCAAGGACGCTATGTGCGTTTAATCTGCCATCAGATACGCATTTATTATTAAGATTAGATACATAGTCAGCTCCGTCGATTATCAGTCCTTTCAGCCGGTCGTACGTAATACCGGGACAAATCCCGAGCACCAAAGCTGCGGTTCCTGCGACAAACGGAGTGGCCATAGAAGTACCGCTTAGTTCCTGATAAGCATCTCCAAGCTTTGTGCTTAATATGTCTTCGCCAGGCGCGCCCACATCAACAGAAGTCGGCCCATAATTCGAGAAACCGGCCCTTGTATCATCAATCGCAGTCGCTAAAACGCCGACAATGTTGCCTTCTGTATAGCAAACCGGATAGACCGCATTTCCTGAACTATCTACGTTTTCTTCGTCATTCCCCGCAGCAGCAATAAAGAGTCTGTTCCTATTTTTCGCTCGCCCTATCGCATCCTTTAAGGATTGGTAAGAAGTGGTAAATCCACCCCAGCTATTATTCGTTAAGAAAGCCCCGTTCGCCGTCGCATAGTCTATCGCATTAATCGCATCGCCTAATGTGAGTCGGCCGCAATAGTCGGCCATCTTGAGGGGCATTATCTTGACATCCCAACAGACTCCGCTGATCCCCTCATCGTTATTGGCTGCGGCACCAATAATGCCCGAGACGTGAGTTCCATGATAAATATTACCTGGAACGCAGATTCCCACGTAATAATGAGTATTATCATCCAGATAATTCGCAGTCCCAGAAACAAAATTCCACCCGTTAAGATCGTCAACGAATCCGTTCTGGTCATTATCCTGGCCATCCGCAGTCTCGTTGGGATTTGTCCATAGGTTACCTATGAGATCGTCATGATTGTAGTCAATTCCAGTATCTAAGACCGCGACTATGACATCTGAGCTTCCGGTAGAAATCGTCCAGGCATCCTGAGCATGGATATCGCGACCACTATAAGTGGGGTTTAGCAATCCCCATTGCTGGTCAAAATATGGATCGTCGGTCGTGATATGAGCTATGGCGTTCTTTTCCACATATTCGATAACGGGATTGAGCTTTAGACGAGCGATGGCATATTCGAGGTCGATCCCATCTGGAACCCGGATATGAAAGAGATACGGGTCTGCATGGAATGATCGGTTTCTGAAGACAGCAGGATCCCAATCAAAGGCGTCTTTCTCCTCATTTAGGTAGGTTTTGATCTTCCCTTGCACCTGATCCAGAATATTCTGGACCTGCCATTTGTTTTGGGTGAGATCCCCGACTACGTCTTCTTTGAATTTGACCAAGAGCTCATGAGGCACATGATCCTGCTGGACATATTCGGCCTGGAGCGTCCCGGTGGCTCTGGAACTAGTGCTGATCAGTAGGACGATTGAACATACGCCAACGACCAAGAAAAACACGAAAATCAGCTTTTTCATAGGACCCCCTTAATTGGACGGTTTGGAGGACATTGGTTCCCCCCCCGAACGACAATTAGAAGATAGGGTGCGGTTGGCCACTTGTCAAGTGAAATCAGTGCTGTCCAGTTATAAGTTGAACAACAATAATTGGTTACAGTCATCGAGCTTCGATTCATGATCGCCATTTTCTGTAAGCAGTTGATTCAACGTGATTTTCTCGAACGCTGTCACGCTCAAAATCTGCAAAAAAGTGTAGAGCGGGAGGTCCGACGGCAGCCTCTTCTTGATGATCGCCACGAGCGCATAGACTGTGATAGCCACCCAGATCTGCGTCCGCACCGCATTTTCCGAGGTCCCATAAAACGATTTGATCCGCAGATTCTGTTTGATCCAGCGGAAGAACAGTTCGATCTGCCAGCGAAGCTTGTAGAGATGGGCGACCGTGAGGGCGGAGTGGAGAAAGTTGTTCGTCAGGAAGGTGAGCCGGCGGTTGTTCTCCCGGTCGTAGAACCGGACCCGACAAAGATGTTCGGGATAGTCGATTTTCGATTTTGGTCCGGTCAGGGCGATCGTTTGGTCAGAGATCAGGTCCATGGTTTTATCGACGGCCTGCGAGTAGATTCGGCGCGACTGGAGATTGGACTTGGCCCGGATGACGAAAAACGCTCGGTGTTGATGAAGGGTGTAAAGCCGGGAGAAGTCCAGATACCCCCGATCCAAAACTTCCGGACCTTGTAGTCTCCATGATAACGTCGGACGCATTTCCGAAACTCGTGCAGCGGCAGGAAAGCCATGATCTGGGCAAAGACGGTCGGCTGGGTATTCATCGGTCGCTCCTTGATATTTCGGGTCAGAAGAGCGCCGATTATACAAAATCACGTTCAAATTGATTACGGCCAAAACAGGCCGTATTCTCTGCATTACGTTCATGATGGAAGACTTTTCAATTTCGTTAACTGGATACTACTGAAGTGAAATATCTTTTTTTGGAGGCCGGTAAGTGAAGGAATCCCACGCCTGCCTGGTGGGAAGTCGCTGTTCTCGGCCGCGCTCGGGTATCGCTCCATGCCCCCGCACACCGGAAACCTCCTTATGCGGTTTCCCCCGGCTCCGCCGGGTCCCCCTTCCCTCACGGGGGCCTTGGAGCGATAACTCTCACCGCCTCGCGAGGGACTTCCAAAGTCCGCCGGTTTGACCGCGTGGAACCGTTTTATTAAGATACCGAGGAAGCAAAACCGACGAGGAGGCGTCATGGCGTCCCTGACCCTGGTCGTGATGGCGGCGGGGATCGGCAGCCGCTACGGCGGGCTGAAGCAGATCGACCCCGTCGGCCCGAGCGGAGAGGTGGTCCTCGATTACTCGGTGTTCGACGCCCTCAGGGCCGGTTTCGGCCGGGTCGTCTTCATCATCCGCAGGGACATCGAAGAGGCCTTCCGGGAGAGGATCGGCCGGCGCATCGAGCGGGCGGTCGAGACGGCCTATGTCATCCAATCCCTGGACGACCTCCCGCCGGGATTCGTCCTGCCAGAGGACCGAAAGAAGCCCTGGGGGACGGCCCACGCCATCTTGTGCGCGAGGGATGCGGTCGCGACGCCGTTCCTGGCCATCAACGCCGACGACTACTACGGCCGGACGGCCTTCGCGTCCATGGCCGAATTCCTCGGCGCTGAGTCGGGGGGGGATGGCGGGCTCGAGTTCGCTATGGTCGGCTACCGCCTGGCCAACACGCTCTCCGAACACGGCACGGTCGCCCGCGGCGTCTGCACGGCCACGGCGGACGGCTATCTCGTCGGCATCCGCGAGCTGCTCAAGATCCGCCGCTTCCCCGACGGCGTCATGCACACGGAGAACGACCTCGAATGGATGCCGCTCGCGCCGGACAGCTGGACCTCTATGAACTGCTGGGGATTCACCCCGGCCCTCTTCGGCGAGCTCGAGCGCCGCTTCCCCGAGTTCCTGCGGGCCCGCGGGGCGGACATCGCCAAAGCGGAGTTCCTCATCCCCGAGGTCGTCGGCGACCTCATCCGGGAGAAACGGGCCCGAGTCAAGATCCTCCCGACCCGGGAGCGCTGGTTCGGCGTCACCTACCCCGAGGACCGGCCGGCCTTCCGGCAGGCCGTCCTCGCGCTCGTCGAAGCCGGCGTCTATCCCCGCGACCTTTGGGCCGGCCGGTGACCGGCCCCACGTGAACGAGGTTCGTCGCCGCCCGGGGGAGGACGCCGCCGCCGCGCGGGCGGCCCGTTGAATCCGGGAAACCAAATCCCGGGGACGGGCGTATATTCTTACGGGTTTGCACATTTAGAGCCGAATTGCTATCCTCTTGATATAAGGGCCGGCTTAATTACATGAAATGCCCGCGGTGCCAGAACGATAATCCCGAAGGGACGCGCTTTTGCGGCCGCTGCGGCCGGGAGCTCGCCGGATCGGGCGATACCGCCGCCTCCGGGACGGCGACCTTCCAAACGCCCTCCCGGGGCCTCGAGCGGGGCACGACCTTCGCCCGCCGGTTCGAGATCATCGAGGAGATCGGCAAGGGCGGCATGGGCACCGTCTACAAGGCCT
>DQHV01000027.1:0-196 GCA_003524335.1 Candidatus Aminicenantota bacterium
GTAATGGCAGTATTCGTGGGCGGCGCTGAAGACCTGCCGGCAGATCGTCTGGGCGGAGTTGATCAGGGCAAACGCAGCGCTCTGGGCCTCCAGGAAAATGAAGATGCCTGAGATCTCGACGCTCGGAGGGAGGGGGGAGCGGAGGATCCTGAGCCCGTTGCGCTCGAGGAGTGCGAAGATATCGCGGATCGGCTCC
>DQHV01000027.1:226-3719 GCA_003524335.1 Candidatus Aminicenantota bacterium
GTAGAGAGGCGCCAGCTCCAGGCGGCGGCCGGTGGCCTCCTCGAGCCGGAGGTAATCGTCGACGTAGCGCCTGAACCGCTCGAATTCGAGGCGGGCTTCAGGGCTCAGATCCGCGGCGGGGGCCCGGAACAGGACGGTAAAGGCCGATTCCCGTTCTCCCAGGAAAAACGAAGGATCCTTGTGGAAATGGGCTGATATCCGGGACAGCGTCTCGAGGGACGGGGCGCGTTTCTCGGATTCGAGGAGGGATATGAACTCGGAGGACAGGCCGAGCGATTGGGCGAACGCTTCCTGCGTCAAACCCGCGTCCTCGCGGGCTTTCTTGAGCCGCGCAGGAAGGAACTTGCCCATTCTCCCCTAAGCCCCGCCTAAAGGCCTGAAGAGGATAATTTTACTTATGGTTAATAAAAAGTCAAGTAGCTTGTCATTGGCTTGTCCCCAGGTCAAATCTGAGGGAAGGAATGAAGAGATTGCCGGGCTTATGCCCGGGTAGGATAAAAGGACAAAAGACTTGACAAATGTTCATTAATATGTAATGTTCATAATTAGTGAACATCGCATAATCATGAACAACGCCATGAACAAGAAGCCTGCAGCCAAAGCCCACGATCTCCTCGAAAAGGCCATCGCGGCGTTTAATACGCGATTTAAAAGATTGAAGGGATTAGAATTATCCGCTTTGTATCCGGCTCCTGATCCGCTGGACCGATACCGCTACGATTCCGACGTGCTCCTCAGGGCGGGAAAACGAACGGTGACTTATCATGCCGAGATTAAGCTATACATTTCTCATGCCGCCAGGCAACTTCTCGCGATGCGAAAGGCCTCCCCCGAGCGTCCTATCTTATTGATAACAAATTTTGTGAATCCTGACATGGCCGAACATCTTATCAAGGACGGATTGGAGTTTATCGACGCGGCCGGCAACGCCTATATCAACCTGGGCTTCTTGAACATCATCTCTAAGGGCAATCCCAGCAAGGAAAGATCGCCTTTCCCCTCTCCCCGCCTGTTCAAAGCCTCCGGCCTGAAAGTTGTTTTCGCCCTCTTGTCCCGTCCTGAACTGATCTCCGCCAGCCTGCGTGAGATCGCTTCTCAGAGCGGCGTCTCCTTGGGCACGGCCGCCATAATCTTGGACGAGCTCAAGAACCGCATCTTTCTCGTCGAGGACAAGAAAGGGATCCGTCGTTTGATACGAAAAAAGGAGCTGTTCGAGAACTGGGCCACAGCCTACCCCGAACATCTGCGCCCCAAGATCCACTTGGGAAGATATAATGGAGAACACGGCTGGTGGCACGAAGCGGTCCTGGATCCCGCCTTGGCGCAATGGGGGGGTGAAGTGGCCGCGGCCCGGCTCACGGATTATCTATTTCCTCAGAACGTGACGGTTTATCTGCCACGTCCACACCTCAACGATTTTCTGATGCAAAACAAGCTCAGTCTAGATGTTGACGGTAATGTCGAAGTCCTCGAGAAGTTCTGGCGGACGGATGACCCTGAGCACGTCAAGGGAACAGCCCACCCCATGATAGTCTATGCGGATCTCACGGCGACGGGGATCGAGCGGAACATCGAGACAGCAAAGATCATCTATGAACGAGACNNGACATTGCTCGATATCTCCGGGAAGATTGACGGAGAAGCCTTGGCGGCCCTGGCACGGGTCAAGGCCTCCGCGGACAAGCTGGGCTTTCCGTTCTTCATCATCGGCGCGACGGCCAGAGACATCTTCCTAAAGCACATCCATGGCCTCGAGGAGCTCCGCAAGACCAAAGACATCGACTTCGGCGTGTCCATGTCGACATGGAAAGAATACTCCAAGTTGAAAGCGGACCTTGTCGAGACTCAGGGTTTTATTGATACCCCCCAATTCCAAAGGCTCCGATTCGGCAGATTTGAGATCGATCTCGTGCCATTTGGAAAGATCGCCGGAGCCGGGCAGAATCTCGTCTGGCCGCCTGATGAAACCCATCAAATGAACACGGCGGGATTTGACGAAGCATTCAGGTTCTCTCCTCTGGTCAAAGTGAGCTCCGTGCCAGAGGTGATCGTCCGAGTGTGTTCGCTGCCCGGGCTTGTCGCGCTGAAATTGATTTCATGGCAAGACCGCCCTCCCGACCGCCAGAACGATGCCGAGGACATCTTCGAGATCATGGACAGGTACAAAAATGTGACCGGTCTCGACCGGCTTTATTCGGATGAAAGAGACTTAATTCTGGCGGAGGGCTTCGACAGCAAGAAGGCGGCCATTCGAATCCTGGGCCGCGATATCGCTCGGATGGTCAGCCCCGTAACCAGACGGATTATAGGAGCGATCCTGGACGAAGAAACCAAGGAAAACTCAAAGCTCAGGCTTGCTTACAGCGTGGCAAGGGGGTTGGGAGCCAAGGGTGTTAATATCCAGGATATCTTGGGTGGGCTCGCCAAACTCAAACAAGGTTTAACTGAAGCTGACGAATAGGGGGACATGATACCTATTCCCCGATTTCCCGAGAGCCGGCGATGCCCCTGATCATGGTCAGCTCCTAAAGATCCGACGGCGCGTAGACCTTAAAGCCCGGGGCCCGGCCGGNNAGACCTTAAAGCCGGGGGCCCGGGCGATGGCTTTGTCGGCGCTGGCGACGGCGTCGCAATTGAGTCGGCGGGCGACCGCCAGCAAAAGGGCGTCGTTCGCCAGGAGGCCCGCCTCCTTCTGGATGCGCATGGCCTCGAGGAAATCGACGGTCCCTACGGGCTCAACCCTCAGCCCGATGCCGAAGAACTCCCTCATGCGGGCCTCATAGCGGGTCAAGCGGCGGACGAGGTCTGGCCGCTCCGACAGGGCCCGGGCGGGATTCGCGCGCTCGATCCAGTTGTTCTCTCGGGCCTCGATCAGCATGAGGGAGTGGACGAGCTCGGCGACCATCGGCGATGGCACGACGCCCTGGAGCTCGCCCGACGCGCAGCGCTCCAGAAGGCCAATGCACTCGGGCGAGCGCCGCTGGTTGGCGTACACGAGGATGTTCGTGTCGATCGTCACCCAGGCCCCGGCGGGGATCGATGATAGCGGCGTCGCGGACGCAGGACGCGGGCTCATGGGGCGAGCATGTCCTCGTCGAGGATCTCGTCGATCTCTTCGGGCGGCAGGAGCCCGCCATGAGCGGTGAACTTGGCCAAGGCACGGAGGGCATCCTCACGCATCGGAGCACTTTCGAGGTAGCCGTTGAGGGCGTCCTCGATCAGCCCGGCGAGGGGGCGTCTCTCGAGGGCGGCCCGCTGTTTCGCGCCGGCCAGGAGGGCGTCGTCGATGACCGTGCCGATCTTCTTTTTCATAATATGGCTCATGCCCTCATTGACGCTCGAGCGCCTAGGTTTTCTGATCAAAGATGATATAACGACTGGCCAATTATGTCAAGAATTATCTATATTTCTAGAAACTGACTAGAAATAGGGGCTCAGTGCCCGCCGAAGACGACGAAGCCGCGCTTGCGAAGCTCCTCGGCCAGCTCGACCT
>DQHV01000335.1 GCA_003524335.1 Candidatus Aminicenantota bacterium
AGAGGACTTAGATCATAATGACTTACAGAGGTACCTCTCTAAGTCATTATGATCTAAGTCCTCTTCTGTTCAGATCCGGGGCTTATGTTTAATCCGTCTGAGAGTAGACATAAGAGATAAGAACTCTATGAAATAGATTAAATACACCCATATAGTCCACTCAGGTAGCATGATTGCGAAACGCACCTCCTTGACGGGTAACCTGTGTTAGATTGCCCGTCGGGTAACTAATCTCAAAGGAGGTGCGCAGTTGTATTTTATCGGTGTGGATCATCACAAGCAAGCCTCAGTGATGACGGTGTTGGACGAGGACGGGCGGGAGGTGAAGAACGGCCGGGTGCCGGACTTCCGTCGGTACGTGGAGGAGTTCCTGCGGCCGTTCCGACCGTTCGTGGCGGTATTGGAGGCGGCCGATCGTCCTACGTCATGGCGGACCTGCTCCGAGAGTTGGGCGGGGAGGTGAAGATGGCCAACCCGGTCGAGGTCAAGGCGATCGCCCACGCCCGGATCAAAACCGACAAGCGGGACTCCCGGACGCTGGCCCAGCTGTTGCGGGCGGGACTGATTCCGGAGGTCTATCAGCGTGAGGCTTGGAACCGGCGGGCGCAACGGGTGATGAGGCTTCGGGCCCATTGGGTGCGGAAGCAAACGGAGCTGCGGAATAAGATCCGGGCGCTTTTGGCCCAACAGACCGAAGAGATCCGCCTAGAGGTGGAAAGGCAAGAGCGCGGCTTGTTCACCCAGAAGGGGCTGGATATCCTGAAGACGTTGCCACTGGCTGGCGAGGACAAGATGATCTTGGACGACCTCGTTCGGGGACACCGGGAGGTCGCGGCTCACATCAAGCAGTCGGATGGCCTGGTGGAGGCTATCTACAGCCAGCTCGAGGAGGTTTCGAGGATCGACACGGTGCCGGGTTTTGCTACCACGCTTTCGGTTCTGGCGGCCGTGGAGATCGCCGACATCCGGCGCTTCGCCGGGCCGGGGCAGCTGCACGCCTATGCCGGCGTAGTGCCCTCGACCTACGCGTCGGGGGAGCGTCAGTTCCACGGGCACATCACTAAGCAGGGAAGCGCCTGGCTTCGATGGGCCGTGCTAGAAGCGGTCTACCCGTCGATCAAGAAGGACCTCGGCCTGCGCATCCTCTACCAGCGGCTGGCCAAAAGGAAGGGGCCGAACGTGGCTAAGGTTGCGGTGGCCCGGCGGCTGCTAACGATCATCTATCGGATCCTCACTGAGAGGAGGGAGTATCTGCCTGGCTTGGCTAAACCATCGGCTGCCTAGCTAGATATCTAACGGGCCCGAGAGGGTCGCGTTCACATTCAGGTTTAGGAGCCGAGATCGAACGCTATAGTGCGCATCATGGCGCGGATAGAAGGGTGGTTCATGAAACCGAGGCAGCCAGAGGATAAGATGGAGGAAAGAAAAAAGAACCGGGGGGCTTGCGTTTCGCAATCATAGAAGATACTAGAATGGTCAGCGCCGCATTCAATACTGTGCTAGATAATGGATTAAGAGTCATTTACTCACGCGCAGGGGGGCCAATCAGCTCTCTTCTTCTATGTATCGATATATACAAAGATGATATTCGGAATAGGAAGATAGGTGTAGCCCATTTTGCCGAACATGCATATTGTGGTATGAAACGTATATATGGCACACGTGAACCCAATAGCCCTGCTGAGAACCGCGTCATGCAGCAAATATCTTTTACAAAAGAGGATTGCATTTATCATTTGAAGTTCTTCAGTCATGATGCGATCCGGCCAGTCATGTTAGCCGAAGCAAAACAGATGCACCGCCCCCTAATAAATAAAAGGCTATTCAATAGAACAAAATTAGTCCTAATGAGAGAAAGCCTTAATGAACTAGAAGGAAATTATAGAGGCAGAAGTCTAGAACGGCTATACCACCATTGCTTAAAGGGAACCGTCTATGAGAGGTCCATTATCGGCACTTCAAAAGACATAGGAAATATAAACAGACAAGATATCGTTGATTTTTACAATTCATATTATACTCCTGATAATATGATCTTATATATTCTCAGTAATCGTGATATGAAAGCCATACGCCGATTAATAGTAGACAGCTTCAGCCCAATGAAGCAAAAAGTCGCACAATCGAGGCTATCATGTCAGCAATCCCCTTACCCCGGTATTGAACAAAACAATATATTCATTACGAGCCGCGACAATATTAAGGATAATTACTACCAAGTAGTTTTTAAAATAGCAAATACGATCGTGTCTCGAGCACTTGACTTATTAGAAACACTACTGAACGAGGCCAATTATTGCCGAGTCGTTATAAATAGGTTGGCTGTAGATAATTTTTCTGCTGAGCACATAAGAAAGAGGAATTTGTCCCTTTTTATATTGAGTTTTGAGGCGGGGAGGAATATAGGCGTTCAAGAGATTATGAATGGCATTAGCAATATGCTCGATTCTCTTGAAAAGAAGATATCGGAGGCTGATTTGTTGAGAGCCAAAAAGCAATTCTGTTCACTGATTATAAGCAGATATCGTAATCCCGTTGATCGTTCTGTTATGCTGATGGACCATTATTTGAACTATGGGAACATATTTAATATGGATGATGAGATTCATGCGATTAAAGAAATCAACATAACGAACATAATAAGTCTTATTTGTAGGGCGTTGTCAATTGAGAACGCTTTAGTCATAAAAACGATTCCAAAGGAAATAAGGTCTTCCTGAAAACGTGGGCCTTTGGCTCAATTCATTTGAAGCCGGTTTGAAACGTTGCGAAGAACCAGGAATGAGACCATTGGCCGTTGGCTCGGCCAACTTGGTCGCTGTGCCTCCGCTGGCCGTGTCAACTGATGTTCGCAAATTCGGGGCCATCGTAGCTCACTTCAGTTAGCCGCTTGAGCCATCAGCTCATGGAGCCTGTACTCTCCAATGTAATATCAGAATGCAAACGTGGCTTTGACCTTACCAAACAACTTTCTGGTCGGTCGGTGTTGGTCGTGTTCCCATCCGGCCAGGGTCGTCGGGTCGATGCCTAGCTGCTCCGCCAGCTTCTCCTGGGACAGCCCGTGAATCCGCCTATATTCGCGTATCTTTTCACCTAGATTCTCCGTTTGTTTCTCAAACGGATCTCGCCCTAAGAACTCGATGATCTTCGGGATCTGGGCCAAGGATGGCTTGACTCGGTTCTTCTCCCAGAGATAAATCGTAACATCGTCAACATTAAACTTGAGGGAAAGTTGGCGCTTAGTGAGCTTCAAATCGAGCCTCCGGACCTTGATGTAGTCGCCCCAGGTCTTCATGAAATCAGGGTATTTCTCCCTGTGAACCGGCTTTTTCGCCTTTAAGGTTAAATGACAGAAAGGCAACACAAGGGTGCGCCGACGTCCGGCGGGGCCTCCTCGGCAAGACCGCCGACTGCACCGAGAGCGAGAAGGCCCGCTACTACTCGAAGATCTCCGGCCCGCTCCTCGACCGCATCGACATCCAGCTCGACGTCCCCGAGGTCAAGTTCGGCGACATCGTCTCGCGCGCGCCGGCCGAGAGCTCGGCCGCGATCCGGGCCCGGGTCGCCCAGGCCCGGGAGAGGCAGGCGGTTCGATTCGTGGGCCGGCGCGTTTTCGCCAACGCTCAGATGGGCCCGAAGGAGACCAAGGAGTTCTGCCGCCTCCCCGCCGAGGCCGAACGGCTCCTGGAGATGGCCGTGACCAAGCTTGGCTTCAGCGCCCGGGCCTTCGACCGGGTCCTCAAGGTCGCCCGGACGATCGCCGACCTCGAGGGGACCGACGGCATCGGGACCGCCCACGTCTCCGAGGCGATCCAGTACCGGATGATGGACCGGCTGAGATGAAGCGGACGATATGCCCCGTCCGCGTCAATCGGCCTTCTCTGTTGTGGAGAAACCTGCGAATATAATCAAACACAATGTGGAAGCGGTGGATGTATGCATAATGAAGGATACACATATTGTCAATGTATTTGTGGTTCAGTAATCAAGACGATGGATTGCCGATAGGGCCAGGCAGAACCAGATTTTTACGGTGGACCCCATGGTCTGGACACTGGGAGGGCCTGGATAAGGTGTTGTCCGTGCCCGCCGTTAAGGACATTGTAGCTCTTTCCTCTGCAGAAGGCCATTTTGACGATGTTCTCAAAAAAACGGCCTCACCATTTGCCCTAGGATCGACGATCTCCATCCGGTCCATATCAAACCACGGCCTCCGCCGCCGGCAGCAGCGC
>DQHV01000276.1:0-155 GCA_003524335.1 Candidatus Aminicenantota bacterium
GTGGCCCAGGCCGGCGGAATCCTGCTCTACCATTCGCTTCCCGATGCGGCGAACAAGCTCGTCGTCCTGAGCAAGCTCCAGAATGTCAGGTTCCGGAAGATTGTCGTTCCCGGAGACCAGATGAGACTCGAGGCGGAGATCGTCAAGGTCCGGAG
>DQHV01000276.1:167-5738 GCA_003524335.1 Candidatus Aminicenantota bacterium
CGCTTCGCCACCATCCGGGGACGGGCCATTGTGGACAAGGAAATAGTCGTCGAAGGGGAGATCGCGGCGGCGATCGTCGACCTCGAGGAGGCGAATGGGCCCAAGTGAGGTCTTCGTTCATCCGACCTCCGTCGTTCCCTCCCAGGCCCAGCTNNATGCCTCAGGACGTTGGTTATCGCCAGGAAGCGACGAGGGTCCTAATCGGCGACCGGAACGTCTTCCGCGAGTTCATCACCGTCCATCGGGGAACAATCAAGGGGGGCGGGGAGACGGTGATCGGGAACGGCGGCTATTTTATGGCCTCTAGCCATATCGGCCACGACTGCCGCGTGGGAAACGATGTCGTCTTCATCAATGCGGCGACCCTGGGTGGGCATGTGAGCGTCGATGATTATGCCACGATCAGCGCCTTCAGCGCCGTTCACCAGTTCTGCCGGATCGGCAAGTATGCCTACATAGGCGGATTCACGGTCGTGACCCTAGACGTCGTGCCGTTCGCCAAGGTCGCCGGTATGCGCCCGGTTCTTTTTTACGGCCTCAACGCAATCGGTTTGAGGCGGCAAGGATTCACCCGGGATCGCATCCAGGTCATCAAGCACATCTTTAAACTCCTCTTTTATTCCGACCTCAACACAAGTCAAGCTGTGGAAATGATCCAATCCCAGATCCCGCCCGGGGAAGACCGCGATGAGGTCATCCGCTTCATCCAGTCTTCCAAGAGGGGAATCATCAAGAAACCGTCGGGGACATGGGACGAGGAATCGGAATAGTCGCCGGCTCGGGTCGGTTTGTCGCCGAGGCCGTCTCGGAGCTGCGCCGCANNACTCTCCGATGCTTTTTGCCGGGTCAAGCCGGGAGAACTTGGGCGGGCCCTGGATTTCTTCAAAGACCAACAGGTCTCCGAGATCATGCTCCTGGGCAAAGTCCGGCCCGGCGTCGTTTTCCGGCGGGAGAATTTTGACGCCGAGACCTGGAGGCGGCTGGAGGGAGGGAAGGGGAGATCGGCCTCGGCCATCCTCGAGGCGGCCTTTGCGTTCCTGGAGGCACGGGGCTTTAAGGTTTTGAGTCCCGGTCCTCTCCTGGCGCCATATTTCTGCGGGCCCGGTGTGCTCACCCATGCCAACCCGTCTCCGGCTGCGCTTAGGGATATCGATTTCGGGCTGACGATCGCCCGGAAGGCGGCCGACCTGGAGATCGGCCAGACGCTGGTCATCAAGGACGGCGCCGTCGTGGCGGTCGAAGGCCTGGAGGGAACGGACCGGGCGATCCAACNNGACATGAGGCTTGATGTCCCCGCCGTCGGTCTGGACACGGTGAAGACGCTTTTACGGGCGAAAGGCGCTGCCCTCGGGCTCGAGGCCGGGAAGGTCGCCTTCTTCCAGAGGCAGGCGGCTGTCTCCGTGGCGGAAGNNCTGGGATAAAAGCGGAGGATGGTGATGGATCAAGTCAGAGTTGGGATCATCGGCGTCGGTTATCTGGGCACCCAGCATGCCCGCATCCTTTCCTACCTGGAGGAGGCGGAGCTCAAGGGAGTGGCCGACATCGATTTTAAGAAGGCCGTGGAGATCGGGAACCGGCACGGCGTCGCCTACTACCAGGACTANNATGATGGGGGAGATCGACGCGGCCATTGTATCCACACCCACCTCGGAGCACCATCCCATTTCCCTGAACCTGTTGCGCAACGGGAAGTCAGTGCTGGTCGAGAAGCCGATCACCGAGACGGTCGAGCAGGGCGAGGAGCTCGTTGCTGAGGCCAAATCCAGCGGCCTCGTCCTGCAGGTCGGGCACCTGGAACGNNGATGAGGTCGGCATCATCCGGGCCTCGGGGATCCACGTCCTCTCCGACAAGATCGATATCGCCAATGCCCGGCTGGAGTTCAAGGGCGGTTGCGTGGCCACTCTGACCGCCAGCCGCGTGCACCAGGGAAAGGTGAGGAAGCTGCGGATCTTCGAGCCGACGGTCTACTACTCGATCGACTACATCGACCAGGAGGTCGTCGTCTTTCCCCTGGACCGCCGCCAGACGGATATCAAGACCCTGAGGATTCAGAAAGAGGAGCCGTTGAAGAAAGAGCTCCGCAATTTCCTCGATTGTATCCGGCTCGGAAAAACGTCCAAGGTCACGGGTGAAGAGGGCCTGCGGGCGCTCCGGCTCGCCCATAGCGTTCTCAAAGAGGCCGCCGAAGCCTAGCGTACGACCTTGACGAGCTGTCCCTGAGGCGGTCTCGCGCTGAGGTGCATCCCGTTGAGAATGGCCACTGAGGGCCAGAGGTCCTTGGCTACGCCGGCGCTCGAAAAAATCTCCTGGAGGGTTTGTCTGCCGTTGGCCTCGATGAGCTTAACCTCGCGCGGACGGCGGCGGAGAAAAGCGGGGTCGCTGAGCTGAGCGAAGGACTGCGCGGTACGTTTGAATTCCGAGTCGAAGCGGGGAAAATCCGAAGAGCCAGCCACAGCAGAAAAAGCATAGACCAGCTCCCCTTTTCGGATCGCGGACAGACGCAGGCTGATCGCTCCGCCCTGCTGCTGATCGACCCGGTAGATTTGGTGGACAGAGGCCAGGCCGGGGATGTTGAGATAATCATCCCCGACGAACTGGCTCCCCTGAATCTGGCCGGCCTTCTTGCGGGTGTAGCCGGGCAGGTCTTCAGTCGTCTTCTCGGCCTGCAGGACCAGGGCGGCTTTTTCGTCCGGAGATGACAGCATGACCTGGGTCGGCGTGTTGACGACCTTCCATCCGCTGGGGATGCTAAAGGTGAAAGCCATCTCCGGGTGGTAGAAGCGGCCGCCCTCGACATAACCCTGGCGGGGGTCATCTCCATAGACGAGTCCGTCGATGCGTCTCAGATAGGGCCTCTCCCTGACCTCAAGAGTCTGGTCGCCCGCCGTGAGCATCTGCTTGACCTTCTCGATGCGCTCGCCGGTCAGGGGATGTGTGGAGAGGAAACCAGGGAGGGCGTGGCCCCCGGAGAGGTCGCCCAGCTTCTCTAGGGAGCTGAAAAAGGCGATCATCTTCCCGGGGTTGTATACTCCCTTGCGCGAGTATTCGACGCCGAGCGCATCCGCCTGCCGTTCGTCATCCCGGCTGTATTTGAGAAAGAGGAGCTGGACGCCGACCCCGGCCAGGCCGGCGACTTCGGCGAAGGTTTCACTCAGGGCGCTGCCCACGGCCAGGCCGACCTGGACGAGCATCATCTCGCTCATCCGGCGGATGCTGTGCCGGGCGTTGACATGCCCCAGCTCATGGCCCAGGACGACGGCCAGCTCGGCCTTTNNACAGAACTGATAGCCGAGTTGGGGCCGATGAGTGTGGGGGACAAGAGCCTGGCCGATGGACTGGACATAGGCGCTGAGTTCGGGATCGGCATAAGCGCCGTACTGCTGGCGGACTTCGACGTCGGTCTGCTTGCCCAGGGCGATTTCCTCTTTTTCTGAGATCAGGCTGAGCTCTTTTTTGCCGGTGACGGGATTGATGGCACAGCTCAGTGCGCTCAACAGGACGATCAAGAGAAGAATGACAGTCTTCTTCATCGTGACCTCCCTCCAGCTAATGAGAGAAAAAAACCCTTGGGCGATCGGAGAACCGACCGGTCTATTTTGCCATCTTGAAGAAGGAGTCCTCAAGGTTGGCGTTGAAGGCGACCTTGGTCATGGTCATCCTCATAAATTCCTGGCCGTCCTGGTAGGTGGTCATGGAATGGGCGATAAGGAGGCCGTCGACTTTCTTGTAGTCGGTCGTGATCGTCTCGGCCATGACTTCGACACCGGCCTGTCCGAGCGCCGTCCCCTTGGTCTTATGGGTCAGGTAGGTGGCTGGATCGAGATAGATGGTTGTCTTGTGTCCATCGGAGGTGGTCTGTTCCAGGACCAGGTATTCCTTGTCCTCGAGTTTTTCCTTGCCCTTGAAGTCGTACTTGATTCCGTATTTCTCGGGGTTGAGGAGAGAGTCGTTGCCAAGGGCCTGCCGTTTGAATTCCTGGCTGGCGTTCTCGGGCATCTGGGTTGTCGCTCCGGTCTGCGGATCGACCATCCAGGCGATCTCGCCATCATAGGCCTGGGTGATCACCATGCCCATGACCTCGATATCGAGGCGCATCATGTTGGGCTCTTTCTGATACATGGTAACGGTGCCGTTGAGCCCCATCGAAACCAACTCGATGCTGCCGGTTATAGTGGTATCTTTGATGGCTTCGAGGGTCTTCGCTCCACCCTGGGCTTCGATCATCTTTCCCAGGATCTCCTTCGCTGTCTGGCTTGAGGCCGGAGATGAGATCAGCGCCAGCAGAAAGAGGCCGCAGATACCGATGGAAACGATTTTTCTCATAAAGTCCTCCTTGTGACTTATTTTCGCCACAATTCTATAGAAAAATCCAACCGAGGTCAAACACCCCACAGACGTAATCTCCAGGACCCAAGAGGGTAGGATATTTCAGTTGCGGAGGTTTGGCCTTATTGATTTTGCCCTTCCCTTCAGATAAAAAGGGGGCATGAACGGAACCTCTCTGAAGCGTAAGCTCGGCGCCTTCGACGCCGCGATGATCGTCAGCGGGGCGATTATCGGATCGGGTATCTTCATCAACTCGGCGGAAAGCGCCAAGTTCCTCCAGACATCCTCCCAGCTTCTCCTGGTCTGGATGCTGGGGGGTGTCATCGCCTTCCTGGGCGGACTGTGTTTCGCCGAGCTCGGCGCCATGTTTCCCCAAACCGGAGGCCAAGTGGTCTATCTTGAGAAGGCCTTCTCGCCCTGGGTGGGCTTCCTCTTCGGCTGGACGCTATTCAGCACCATCCAGACTGGAGCGATTGCTGCTGTCGCCTATGCCTGCGCCAGCTTCATCGGCGTCTTCCTGCCGCTGGGCCGGGGAGGAACCGTCGTGCTCGCAGCGGCTATCATCTGGCTTCTTTCGCTGGTGAACCTCCTCGGGATCAGACCGGGAAGCATCGTCCAGAATGTTTTTACCACTCTCAAGATCGCCGCCCTCCTGGTGCTCATCGGTTACGGCCTGTTCTGGCAGCGGCCGGCACCCCTAGATTGGGGAGCCCTTTTTCCTCATGGTTTTGACCTGGGTNNGCGTCACGCTGGTGGTCATCGTCTATGTGTGTTCGAATATCGTCTATGTCAGAGCCCTCCCGGTAGGGGAGATCGCGGCCTCAACCCGGCTGGCCTCAGACGCCATGCGGGCCATGGCGGGTCCTCTGGGCGCATCTTTCATTTCTCTGGCCATTATCATCTCGACTTTTGGCATCACCAATGTGTTCATCATGACCGGTCCGCGGGTGTACTATGTCATGGCCAGAGAGAGCATGTTCCTCCCTCTCGCCTCCCGCCTCCACCCGCGCTACGGGACTCCTCACTATTCGATCCTCCTCCAGTCCCTCTGGGCTTCGGCCCTCCTTCTGACGAACAGCTACGGACAGCTGCTCCAATACGTAACGTTCGGCGACTGGATCTTCTTCGGGCTTACCGCCCTCGCCCTGCTTGTGCTCAGGAGGAAGCTGCCCGCTGTTGAGAGACCATACCGGACCTGGGGCTATCCCGTCGTCCCGCTCGTATTCTCGGCCATCTCGATAGCC
>DQHV01000034.1 GCA_003524335.1 Candidatus Aminicenantota bacterium
TCGCGGCGTTCCGGTCCCACGGCGACAGGTAGAGTCCCAACCCCATCTTCACTTCACTCGCGGCATCGGCGAGCTCGCGTACGACGTCGCCCCTCCCGAAGCGCCACCGGCTTGAGGCTACCGAATGGCTGGTCACCTGGCTCGGCCAGAGGCAGAAGCCGTCGTGATGCTTGGCCGTGACGATGAGCATCTTCAGGCCAGCGTCCTTGAGCACTCGAGCCCACTGGCGGGCGTCGAAATCGGTCGGGTTGAAAAGAGAAGGGTTCTCCGTTCCCTCGCCCCATTCCCGGTCCGTAAACGTGTTCATGCCGAAATGGGCGAAGGCGATGAACTCCAACTCCTGCCAGGCGAGTTGATTCGGCGAGGGAATGATGTTGGCCGCGATGCGCCCAATTTTATCGACTGGCTCTCCTGACGTAATCTGGACGAAGTTGGATTCCTGAGCCGGGGAGATCGCCTCGCCTGAGGAGGGCTGGCTTTTGCCCTGTTTCGGCCAGAGTTTGAGCGTCTCGATGGCGTGGTGGCCGAGCCGGACCTTCACGCTTTTTGTCCGGCAGGGAAGGGGCTTCCCTTCCTCCTCGATGATGTTGACGAGCTCGGCGCTGGCCAGGGCGAAGGCCGAGGTCAGGTCTACTTCCGCATCCTTTCCTTCGATATCATAGAGACGCACGATGACCGATTCATCGTCCTCGCATTTCTTTATCGTACTCACCAAAACGTTCGGGGCGGATATCCCGAAAAAGCTCATTTCTTCAGGAAGGTCGGCGCGATTCGCCGGCTGGGCGCCCAGGACAATGAAAAACGGTGTGTTGGCCTGAATCCCCGACCTGTAGCCGTTCGTCCAGCCTGGATTATGAGAAGTGAGGGAGAAACGGTAGTGATGATCGCCCTCCTGGAGGTACCAGTTTCCCTCGCCATGACAGCTCCGCCGCGACGCCAGCAGGACGGCCTGTAGGACGGGATACGGTGCGGGGTTAGGAGTCGGGTCCTTGTAGTCGTTGACGGCCACGCTCGTGCTCATGGTCAGCCCGAACTCCTTCCCGCTGACGCTCAGGAAATTCTGGACCTCGCGCGGCCGGATCTCCGCGCACGGCTCGTCGTAGTTCAGGTTGCCGTAAGCCGGTCCTCCGGTGCCGGGGATCTCGCTCCGGCCGACCTCGACAACTCCCATGGGCACTTCGTAAGCCACCCGACCGCCCTCCGCGCCAACCGGCAAAGCCAGGCGGAACTCCCTGTAGGGACTCCCGTCCCAACCCAGGACAGAGACCTCGCAGTCGATCCTCTTGATCTGGTTGTGGATGATGATCTTTTCTTTGACCGTGCAGTTCGAGAGCTTCTCCTGAAGACGGAAAACGGCCTGGAGAGGTCCGGATTCGAGCGCATCGTGCTGCCAGGAGGCACCGTGGCGGCTGAGCTGGTCAAAGCCTTCCATCGTCGGCTGCTGGACCCGGCCGAATTCCCCGGCCCCGTTTCCCACCGATTGCATGGAAAAAACCTCAAACCCGAGAAACTTCCCAGTGTTTAAAAGGTCGGACTTGGCCTCCTTGTCATAGATGCGGCGCAGGCCGCCGGGTGCGAATTCGACCTCGTAGAAATCGTTTGCGTAGATACTGGCCCTCGGAGAGGAATTGGAGAAAGAAACGAGGCCCGTGTTGCTCTTTGCCAGGTAGAAAGTCTTGTATCCCAGGCCCGGCACGTCAGAAGCGATGAACTCGAGGCGGGTTATGCCCTCCGCCCGCGGCGAGAGCGGCGGCAGGACCTGCGACGGCATGGGTTTGCCCTGGGCATCCTGAACTTGCCAGTCCCGGCGCAAGGAGGCAACCGTGATGACCACCGGTTCGGACCGCCGCCAGGAAAGTCCGTTGAAGACGATGACCGGAGTCCCCTTGGGGGGAGATGTCTCAACCTGCCCGGCAATCTTCGAGAGAGCGCCGTTGAGCATCTCCATCCCCTGGTCCCGGGCGAACTCGTATTTTTTGCGGAACAGCCGGTCGGTGATCTGGCCTTCTTTGCCGCCCCAACCATGGTCGGGATAGATGGCCGCCTTCCAGGCCTCTTCCATCTCACGGGCGGGATAACCGGCCAAGCCTTCCTCCAGTAGAGCGGCCGCCGTGTTGAAAACCTCGGCCGCAGGAAGCAACCTTCCCGCCTCTCTTTGTGCGGAGATGGCCCAGTGGTGGGTCGGGCCGTGGATGTAGAGCCAGAGGTTGGGCCGTTCGCCCAAGACGGGATTAAGCCCCGGATTGGCTTTGGCCAGTGACTCGAAAAAATGAGCGGCCGACGAATACCTCATCAACGATTTCGGGGCCCCGTCCTTCGCGGGATGGCGGCTGTTCCAGAGTTGGATCAGCGGGCCGAAATCAGTTGGCTGGGAGAAGTCCACAGAGTGGAGAAGAGGGAATTCGGGTGAGATCCCGTGCTCCAGATAATAAGCTTCCCAGGCGGCCAGTTTGCCTTCCAGAAGCTCGGCACCCTGCTCGGGCGGCGCGCCCAGGATGGCCGAGGCGTTGGTATAGTGTCCCGGTGTATAGGCGAGCACGGAGGAACCATCGGGGCTCTGCCAGCGGTAGAACCCTTCGTGGTAGCGGCTGATGACCATGTAGGGGATGCCGGCCCTGCTCAGGATCTGCTGCATCTGGAGCGCGCGTCCGGGCACATCGGGATTGAAGTACACCCGGGCATCGCAGCCGGGGAAGCTCTTTTTCAACCATTTTCGTCCGAAATAGGTCTCGCGGACGAGCTGTTCACCGCTGAGCAAGGACTCATAGGGCTGGTTGAAGGTCGCTCCCCATTCCATCCGTCCCTCGCGGGTGAACCGGAGGATCTCGTCGCGGCGCTCGGGGTGCCTTTCGATATACTCCATCAGGTTGAGCATGTTTTCCATGACGAAACAGTAGTCGGGGTCTCGAGCCATCATCGCCAGAGCCGGTGTGATGCAGTGGGTGTCGCGATACTCCATGCAGGCTTCGGGGCTGTTCATCCAGGCGATGTCCTGGTGGCTCGAAGAGAGAAGGTGGAGCGTCCAGCCTGTCAAGGGCTCGAGCTTCAGGTCGGCCAGCTTGGCCTTCTGTCTATCGCCGGATATGGCGAGCGACGCCCCCAAAAGGGTCAAGCTGAGCGCCGCTACCAGCAGTCCTTTCAACATGGCTTTTCCTCCTTGAGCCGATAAGCACGGCCGGGCGATCATCTGTTCAGGATGGAGAGATCCGGGACGAGAAGCCGCCGGATCTCAGGCTGGTTCATATTTTCGGGCGTGGCCAGGAAAACACCCGTATCGATCCGGATCTCAAACGGCTCCCCCCGCAGACGGGCGACCGCCGTCCTGACGCTGTCATAGCCCATCCGGACCGGGTCCTGGAGAACAAGCCCTTTGAGTTCGTTTTTCTCCAGCCCCTCGATCAGCTTCTTCGAGGAATCGAACCCGACATGGACGACTTTCCCGGCGAGCCCGTGATCCTGGAGCGCCCGCAGGCAGCCGAAGGTCGTCGACTCGTTGGGCGTGAAGATAGCGTCGACGTCATGGAAGCGGGCCAGCAGGTTTTCCGTTGTCTGGTAGGCGGTCTCCGTTGTAATCCCCGCATACTGGTTGTCGGAGAGGATGGTGATCCCGGGGAATTTCGAGCGGATGGTCTGCAGGAACCCCTCCTCCCGCTCCCGGTTGCCCTCGACACCCTCGATAATCCGGATGAGAATCAGCTTCCCCAGGCCTCCCATCAGCGCACCGATGCGCTCGGCGGCCAGGACACCGCCCTTCCAGTTGTCCGTAGACACGTAGGCGATAAAGTCATCGCCCTTCAGGGCGGTGTTGAAGATGACCGTCGGGATGCCGCGGGCCCTGGCCTCAGCGACGGGAGCCATAAGCGCCCGGTCGTCGAGCGGCGTCAGGATGAGCGCGTCAACTCCTGAATCCATCATCGTCTCGACGATCTGGATCTGTTCGTTGCGGTCGTCCTCTTTGAGCGGCCCCTTCCAGATAATCTCGACCCCGAGCTCATCCGCCGCCTTCTTTGCTCCGGCGTGGATGGCCTTCCAGAACTCGTGGGTAGTCCCCATGGGGATGACGGCCAGCCGGAGCGTCTTTGAGCCGCTCTCTTCTCTTTCCTCTTGAGTTTTG
>DQHV01000252.1 GCA_003524335.1 Candidatus Aminicenantota bacterium
GAGTACAATTTCAACGTTGCGGATATCGACAGGCTCCGGAAATCGTTCTCCTTGGCCGAGGCAGAAGCTTCGATGCTCATCGACAAAGGCCTCCTGCTCCCGGCCTATGATATGTGCCTCAAGTGCTCGCACCTGTTCAACCTCCTGGACGCCCGGGGGGCCGTGAGCGTCACCGAGCGGGTCAAGACGATCAGCCAGATACGGAGCCTGGTTGTCCGGGTCGCCCAGAAGTATTGCGCCGACCAGGGGAGGACGTGATGGAATTCCTCCTCGAGATCAGCACCGAAGAGATGCCGGCCGCCCATATCAAGGCGGGCCTGTCCCAGCTCAAGGAGAAAATCGAGAGAGAACTCCAGGCCAACCATATCGCCTGTCTCTCTCTCCAAACCCACGGCACCTGTCGGCGGCTGGCNNATTGTCGGCGACTTCACCCCACGACAGGAGGATCGGGAAGAAGTTATCATCGGGCCGCCCAAAGCAGCGGCCTTCGCCGCCGACGGCTCGCCGACGCAGGCGGCTATCGGTTTTGCCAAGTCGCGAAACGCCGAGGTCGGGAAGCTTCAGGTCATCCCGACTCCTCGGGGTGAATACGTCGGCCTGAAGAAGACCACCAAAGGCCGGCCAACGGAGGAAGTGCTGGCCGGAGCACTCCCCGGAATTATCGCCTCACTCTCCTTTCCCAAGATGATGAAATGGGGAGAGGTCAACCTTCGCTTCTCTCGGCCGATCAAGGGCCTCCTCTGCCTCTGGGGGGGAAACGTTCTTCCCTTCTCAATAGAGGGCCTCAGGGCCAATGGGCTGGCGTCGGGCCACAAGCTCCACTCACCCCAGCCGTTTGAGGTCACCTCGTTCCGTGAATACCGGGCCGGGTTGAAAAAAAACAAGGTCATTCTCTCGGCGGACGAGAGAAAGTCCATGATCCTCAGTCAGATCGAAAAACGCTTAAGGCCGCTCGGGGGGCAGCTCTATCCGGACGAAGAGCTTCTCGAAAAGCTGACGTATGACGTCGAATATCCCCTTGTTTTTCTGGGGGAATTCCCCCCAGAATACCTCCGCCTGCCCCTGGAGGTTCTCAGCGTGGCCATGAGGGAGGGCCAGAAGCTCTTCTCGGTGATCCGGGAAGGCCGGCAGCTTCCTTTTTTCTTGGGGGTCGCCGACGTCCAGAGAGACCGGAAATCGCTGATCCGCAGGGGCAACGAGCGTGTCCTCAGGGCCAGGCTCGAAGACGCCCGTTTTTTCTGGGAGCAGGACCTCAAGGTCCCCCTGGCCCACAGGGCAGCGGAACTCAAGCAGGTCGTGTTTCAGGAAAAGCTGGGCCATTATGAGGACAAGTCCACCCGTTTGAAGCAACTCGTCGCCTACCTCTGCGAGAGTCTCGATGAGAAGAAGCTTAAGAAAGACGCTGTTCAGGCGGCCGAGTTGTGCAAGGTGGACCTGCTCACCGAGATGGTCCGGGAGTTTCCCTCTCTTCAGGGAAAGATGGGCGGGCTCTATGCTAGGGAGGAGGGATATCCTTCGACAGTCTCCCAGGCCATCTATGAGCATTACCAGCCGGCCGGTCTCGAAGATCTTCCGCCGTCTTCAAACGCGGGTGCGCTCCTCTCCCTCGCCGACAGAGTCGACTCCATCGTCGGCGTCGTCGGGATCGGTGTTCAGGTTACGGGCTCGAGCGATCCGTTCGGCCTCCGTCGGCATGCCAACGGGATCTGCAGAATCTTGCTGGACAGGAAGCTCCCCCTTGTGCTCGACCATCTCCTGGAGAAGGCGATCTCCGCCTACGGTGAAATCCTGGAAAAACCAAAACAGGAGATAGTCGAATACTGTCGCGCGTTTTTCGGCCAGCGCCTCCGGTTTATCTATGAGGGCCAGGGGTATCGCTACGACCTGATCGAAGCCGCGCTCGGCGCCGGGCTGGATCCGATCTACTTTTCTTATCTCCGGCTTAAAGCTCTCGCTTCGCTTCAACAAAGCCCGCAATTCGAGCCTTTCATACTGATGGCCAAGCGGGTCAACAACATCCTTCGCGGCTTGCCGTCCTACGCCGTGAATCCTGACTTGTTTGAGGAGAGAGAGGAGCAGGAGCTTTGGTCGTTATTCTCCATCATCAAAAACAACGGACAGCCATTAATGGCGGCCGGGGATTTTGTCAATGCCCAGAACATGATCTTCAAGCTGCAGGCTCCCCTGAGCACTTTCTTCGACAAGGTCCTGGTTATGGCCGAAGATGAGCGGCTCAGACAGAACCGGCTGGCTCTGCTCCAGGAGATCGGCCGGCTTATCCACGAGATGGCGGACTTCTCTCAGGTTGTCGTCGAAGGGGAGAAAAAAGAGAGAGAGCCCTAGATCTGGAATTCGTCTTTATCCGAACCGGAGGGCTCTTCGCCCGCTTTAACCTTGTCGGCGAATTTCTGTTCGAGGGCCATGATCTTGACCATGGTCTGGGGCAGGTTCTGATCTTTATCCATGCCGTAGGCGTGGAATTGCACACCGACCTGGAACTGATAGCTCTTTCCTTCGCTGGGCGCCGACCATTTGACGATGCCCTTCATGGTGAAGGGGATGCGCTCTCCTGGGACGGAGATACGCAGCGTGACTTCGGTGTCGGGCTTGACTACTTTTTGGGTGAGAAAGCGAATGCCGCCCCGGCTGATGTCCATGACGGGGCAGAACTCCTCCATGAAACTCGGCTTGGGAAGGCGGGATTTTCTCTGGTAGTTTACGGTGGCTCCGGGGATCTTGAAGCGGATGCAGGTCCGTCTTTCAATATCGTTTTCGCCCATGGATGCCTTCTCTTTTAGAGATTATACACCTTTTTATATAACAAATCGTGGCAAAAAGTCAAAATATCTTGTCGGCCGCGGCTAATAGAATCCGTTCGGCGTTGACAAAGAATCCGGTTTTTTCTTAGAATCGGCCCATAGGTCAGGTCATCGATAAACCATATGAGGATATTTCTAAAGTCGAATTCGCTGGATTCCCGGAAGGAGGAATATGACTAAATCCCACTATCTGCGCATTAGGATTGTTTTCGGGCTTCTGATCGTGGTCTGCTTTTCTTTGTCCGGAGGGCTTCTCGGCCAGAAGGCGACCAAGCCGTTTCGGGTCCAGTCCACCGACCCAGCCCTTCGGCTCAAAGGGTTTGAATCCGCCCTGGATATGGCCAAGAGCTCGCCGTTTAAAACGCTGAATTGGAGCCATATCGGTCCGACCAACGTCAGCGGGCGGTCGACGGATATCGCCGTGGTGGCGCCCAGGGGCAAGAGCTATACGATATATGCGGCCACGGCTTCAGGGGGAGTCTGGAAAACCGTCAACGAGGGAACCACCTGGGAACCGGTTTTTGAGAGGGCGGCGTCGACGGCCATTGGAGATATCGCCCTCGCCTCGACCAATCCGGATATCCTCTGGGTCGGTACCGGCGAAGCTAACATCTTTCGCAGCTCACAGGCCGGATGCGGGATCTACAAATCAGCAGACGGTGGGAAGACCTGGGCGCACATGGGACTCTCGGACACAAATACCATTGCCCGGATCGTCGTCCATCCCCAGAATCCGGACGTCGTCTATGTGGCCGCCTCCGGCCACGAGTGGACGGATAGCGCCGAGCGCGGCGTTTTTAAGACCGCCGACGGCGGCAAGACCTGGGAGAAGGTCCTTTACTTAAACGAACGGACGGGCGCGATTGACCTGGTCATGGACCCTTCGGACAGCGGCACACTTTATGCATCCACCTGGCAGAGGGTGAGGCTCAGATGGAACGACCCGCGCAACTTCCCGGGCTATTCGGCCAGCGGGATCTTCAAGACGACCGATGGAGGCAAGACCTGGAAGTCCATCAACAGCGGCCTGCCGGATGGACAGCAAAGGGGCCGTATCGGGATCGATGTTTGCCAGAAGAAACCCAACGTGCTGTATGCCTTTGTTGATAACTATGAGATCGCGCGCCAGCCGGCGGCAGAGGAGGGAAGGGACTCCTACGGCCGTCCCTCCGGCGGCATCATCAAGGGCGCGACTCTATACCGGTCGGACGACAAAGGGGAGACCTGGACCCTCGTCTGCCCGACGACAGAAGAGATGAAAAAATACATGGAGCGTCACTCCGGGACCTACGGCTGGGTCTTCGGCCAGGTTCGAGTCGATCCGAACGATGAAAACACCGTCTATACCATGGGCCTGGCGCTGAACGTCTCCCATGACGGAGGCAAGACTTTCAAGGGGACCTACGGGACGCACGGCGATCACCATGGCCTCTGGATCGACCCGGACAATTCCAATTATTTAGTCAACGCCAACGACGGGGGGATCGGGATCTCCTATGACAGCGGCAAGACGTGGCGCGGCTTTACGGACAACCTCCCTGTCTGTCAGTTCTTTAACATCGCCTATGATATGGCGACACCATTCCATGTCTATGGCTCAATGCAGGACCACGGAAGCTACCGTGGACAGGTCCTTCAGAAGCGAGAGAGAGATACGGTAAAGGTTATGGACGGCTATCAGGCCGTCGTCTTTGAACAGGCGCCGGGCGGGGAAGGCTGCAGCCACGCCATCGATCCGGCCAATCCCGACATTGTCTACTCGGCAGAGTTCTACGGCCGGATCACGCGGTCGGATATGAGACTGCGGGGGCGGGAGCGGACCAAGGATCTTCTTCCCGCCGCCTATCCCGATGAACCTCCCCTGCGCGGCCAGTGGGTGGCGCCGTTTATCATCTCGCCGCATAACAATGAAACCATCTATCACGGAATGCAATACCTCTTGGGTTCCACGAATCGCGGCGATATCTGGGAGCGGATCAGCCCCGACCTGACCTACAACACTGCAACCGAGATGGGCGACATCCCTTATCACACGCTCTTCGCCATTTCCGAATCGCCACTCCGGGCCGGCTTGATCTACGCCGGAACAGATGATGGCAAAGTCCATGTCACCCGGGACGGCGGAAAGACCTGGACCGAGATCATGTCCGGTCTCCCGTACCAGAAATGGGTCTCCCGCATCGTCGCCTCGGCGTTCGACGTGGGGACAGTCTACATGACGCAGAACGGCAAGCGGGACGACGATTTCACTCCCTATGTTTGGAAATCGACCGATTTTGGAAAGACCTGGGTCAGCATCGCCGGCGACATTCCTTTTGGTCCGGTGAACATGATCCGCGAGGACCCCAGCGACAAGAACATCCTCTATGTTGGGACCGATGGCGGCGTTTACGTGACCAAAGACGGCGGCAAGGGCTGGGTCATTCTGGGAGGCAACCTGCCGATGGTCTATGTCCACGACCTGGTCATCCACCCCCGCGACAACGTCATCGTCATCGCCACCCACGGCCGGGGCATGTGGGCCCTTGACGCCGACAAGGTCAACAACAAGCCCGCCCCGCGGCGGTTCCGCATGGAATAAGCATAGAACAAGGAGCCAACGACCATGTCCCTTCGCCTTCACCTGTTCCCGAAAAGGGCCGCCCTGGCCGCGGTCGTGCTGTTCACCCTTCTCCTCGCCTCGGCCGCCGCGCCCGCGGCTTCGGCCGGGACCGAGACGCGGAAGGCCAACTACGACCTGGCCTCGCGCTGGATGGCGGCCAAGGTCGGCAAGCTCGTCTTCGACACGGCCGTGACGCCTCACTGGCTGGAGACGGGCGAGCGGTTCTGGTACAGCTACGAGACAAGCCAGGGCCGCAGATGGTTCATCGTCGACCCCGTCGCCAAGACCAAAAAGCCCCTCTTCGACAACGCCAAGATGGCCGCCCAGCTGACGCGGATCCTTCTCGTCCCCTATGACGCCCAGCACCTGCCCATCCGGACGATCAAGTTCATCAAAAAGGACACGGCCATCCAGTTCGAGATCGAGGTGCCCAAGGACAACGACATCTCGGTCAACGGCAAGATCGTCAAGGCCTCCGAGATCGCCAAGGAGGAGGTCAAGGTCGAGGACCAGGACAAGGAGAAAGAGAAGGAGAAGCTGCAGGACACCGAGAAGAACAAGGAGAAAGAAGCCGAGAAGCCCAAGGAGCCCGAGAAGAAGACCAAGATCCTGGCTTTCACCTACGAGCTCGCGACCGGCAAGCTCGCCCTCATCGAGGACTACAAGGAACCGCTCAAGCGGCCCCGCTGGGCCTCCGTCTCCCCCGACGAGAAGACCGTCATTTTCGCCCGAGGCCACAACCTGTTCACGATGGACGGGGAGAGCTTCAAGCTGGCCCAGAAGAAGGCCGACGACAAGACCGTCAAGGAAGATCAGCTGACGACCGACGGCGAGGAGCATTACTCCTACGCCCGGGACGTCAACGACGAGGACAAGAAGGAGCTCCAGAAGGACGAGAAGGACCGCAAGGACTTCCGCTCGCCGGCCATCGGCATCATCTGGTCGAAGGATTCGAAGAGGATCGCCCTCGTCCGCCAGGACGAGCGCAAGGTCGGCGACCTCTGGGTCATCAACTCGCTGGCCAATCCCCGGCCGACGCTCGAAACCTACCGGTACTCGATGCCCGGCGAGGAGAGCCAGCCCCAGCCCGAGATCCTCGTCTTCGACCTGGCCACGAAGGGCAAGGTCAAGGTCAAGGCCGAGAAGTTCAAGGACCCGACGCTCAACATCTTCACGTCGCCGCGGCGGGCCCTCGACCGCGAGCGCGAATTCCCGCCGCCCGCTCAGTGGCTTGCTGACACAACGGACAAGCTCTATTTCGGCCGCCAGACCCGGGACCTCCACGGCTATGAGCTCTGCGTCGCCGACACGGCGACCGGCGAGGTCAAGGTCCTCATCGAGGAGCGGCTCAACACCTACGTCGAGGTCCAGTCCCCGCGGCTCCTCGGCGGCGGCAAGGAGATCCTCTGGTGGTCCGAGCGCGACGGCTGGGGCCACTACTACCTCTACGACGGGGACGGCAAGCTCAAGGCCCAGCTCACCTCCGGCGAGTTCGTCGGCGTGGGCATCGAGCAGGTCGACGAGAAGGCCCGNNGCACGGGCCTGAGACAGCTCGACAAGGGCGACGCCTCGCACGCCGCCGAGGTCAACGACACGGGCCGGTTCGTCGTCAACACCTTCTCCCGGGTCGACCAGGCCCCGAAGTCCGAGCTCCGCGACGCGGCCGGGAGCCTCCTCCTCGAGCTCGAGACGACCGACGTCACGGCCCTGGCCGCGGCCGGCTTCAAGTTCCCCGAGCCGTACAAGGTCAAGGCCGACGACGGCATCACCGACCTTTACGGCGTCATGTACAAGCCGTTCGACTTCGACCCGAACGCGAAATATCCCGTCATCGCCTACGTCTACCCCGGCCCCCAGACGG
>DQHV01000180.1 GCA_003524335.1 Candidatus Aminicenantota bacterium
GGTGGCCATCATCATCGACGACATGGGGACGAGCCTAGAGGCCCTGCAGCAAGTCCTCGACCTCGGCCAGCCGGTCACCATCTCGATCCTGCCGCTCAGTCCCTACGCCGAGGAGACGGCCAGGATCGCCCATGAAAACGGCCTGGAGGTCATGCTCCATCTTCCCGGCGAATCCCTGAACCACCAGGAAGGCAACAACTCGACCGCCGGCCTCATCAGGTCCGGCATGAAGGAGGAGGAGGTCCGTTCCCTGGTGGAGGAGGCCCTCTCCCGGATCCCCTATGTCGAGGGCGTCAACAACCACATGGGCTCGAAGATCACGCAGGAAGAACCGGTGATGCGCCCGATCCTGGACATTCTCAAAAGCCACGACCTATACTTCATCGACAGCCGGACAACCGCAGAGACCATCGCCTTCGACCTGGCCCGGAAAATGGGGCTCCGCACCGCCTACCGGAACATCTTCCTCGACTCCTCGGTCGGAGTGGATTTCTCCAAGAAGAAGATCACCGACCTCTTCCGTCTCTCTCAAAAGACGGGAAAGGCCATCGGGATCGGACACCCCTTTCCGGAGACGCTCCAGGCCCTGCGGGAGAATATCCAGCTCCTGAAAAAATTCAAGGTAACGCCCGTTTTCGCCTCCCAGATCATCCCCGATTAGCTCCGCCGGTGGCGAGGAGACGGCCGGTGCCGGCCGGGGAATAAAAGCGGGCCGCGGCGTATATATAGAGTGGCCCCGGGCCGCGCGGACGCCGGCCGGATTGAATAATTCGGCGCTATTCGTTATATTGAGCCTGAACAAAGGAGGAAACGGATGAGAAGAAACACCGTTCTCGGACTCGTCATNNACCTACCAGCCCTGGCCCCCCAAACTGACCCTCGTGCCCACGATCACCTTCCGCGTCAAGAATATATCCGGCCAGCCGATCAACTACCTGAACTTCAACGCCATCTTCAAGTTCCGGGACGACCAGGAGAACCTGGGGGACAACTTCCTGGCGGCCATCCGAAAGCAGCCCATCCCTCCGGGGGAAACAAGCCAAGTCATCACCCTAAAAAGCAATTTCGGGGTGGAAGGCAAGAGCCTGGCCCAATTCAAGGACAACCCGCAGTGGAAGCCGATGATCTGCAAGCTCTTCGTCCAGTCGAAGGGCTCGGTTCATGTCCTGCTCGGTGAGTACGAAATCTCCCGCGAGATCGACTTCAAGGAACCCGAACCGGTCGGCATGGAGAAGAAGGAAGAAGAAAAGAAGGATTAGCGCCCGCCCAGATTATTGCAGATCCAGGGGGTTCGGCATGAGAATCTTGATATAGTTCTTGGCCCTTATATCCTTCAAAAATTCAGCCAGCTTCTTTGATTTTTTCTGCATGAAGATTTTTTCCCAGATATCCTTTTTGACCTCGTCATAAGGCTTGAGCCGGCTCTCTTTCTTTTCCTCGAGCTTCAGCCTGTACCAGCCGTTCTTAGCCTGCACCCAAGGAGTCATCTCCCCCGCCTTCAGGTTGACCACCGCCTCCTCCAGGGTCTTATCGAGTTGGCCTTTCTTGATAAACCCGAGGTCGCCCTGGTTTTCCTTGAGCGGGCTGTCTCCGAGTTCGCCGGCCAAGAGGGCGAAATCCTGCCCGGCCGCAACCCTGTCGCTGATCTCCGCTTTCCTGGCCTCGAGCTCGTCCGCGGTCCTGGACTCGGTCGAAAGATAGATGGCCCTCAGCTTGTACTCCTCCGGCTCCACGAATTCAGCCTGGTTGATCTTGTAATAGTTGACTCCCTCTGTTTCGTCGACGACGATGCTGCGGTCGACCTCTTGAGAGACCAGGAGTTGCCGAAGGATGTTCTCCTCGATTTGTTTCAGGAACTGCTCGAACTGAATGCCCTGCTGGAGAAGGGCCTGCCGGAACTGGGCGTCCGTTTCGATGTTGTTCTCCTGTTTGAGCCTATCGACATAGTTTTTCACGTCTTCCGCGACGTTGTACTGCTTTTTCTTGGCCAGCTGGAGGAGAAGGAGGTCAGTGATCATGGTTTCCAGCATGTCTTTCTTGACCCGTTCATATTGCGTATCGAATTCTTCGCCCTTGAGCTGGCCCCGCATCATCTGATAGACCGAATCATGGTATTCTTTAAAATCGGAGAGGGTGATGATGTCCTCGTTCACGATGGCGACGATCTCTTCAACCACCTGACCGGCCGCCGGGCCGGCGAGGCCGAGCAGGACGGCCGCCAGGACAAGGGGTCTGAATCGGGTAGTCATGTATCTGTCCTCTGGTAGGGGAAAAATAAGTTGTCGGGGAAAACGTCCCAGTCGAGGCTCTTCTTCAATTCCTCCAGGCGCCGCGCGGCGACGGCTTCCGCCTTCCGGCCAAGGAGCTTTTGCCTGATGGAAGGCGCGGCGTCTTCAAAAGAAACTTGTTCGGGCGCGAACTTCTTGTCCAGCCGGAAGATATGAAAGCCGTAAGAGGATTCGACGACGGGGCTGACTTCTCCATCCGTCATGGCGAACACGGACGCTTCCATGTCCGCCGGAAGCTGTCCTCTCTGGAAAACGCCCATCTCGCCGCCCTCTGACGCCTCCGGCCCGACGGACTGCGCCCGGGCCAGAGCCCGGAAGCCTTCCTCGTCGTAGAACCTCGCTTTCTCCCAGAGCTCCACGGCTTCATGTTCCGTGGGCACCAGGATTTGGCTGACCTGGACTCGTTCAGGAAGCGAGAACTCGCCCGGCTGGCCGTCGTAATACGTCCGGACCTCATCATCCCCGACGGCCATATCCCGGCTCAACTCCCGGATATATTTCTCGACCCGCAGCTTATCAACCAGGGGGCCGGAATCAGAACTCAGGAGCGAGGCTTTCTCTTCCTCGGTCGAGAGCGCAACTCCGTGTTCGACCGCAGCCACGAGAAGGATCTTGTCATCGACGTACCGATCGAACAAGTTGCTCAACGTGACGGCGTCAAGCTCCTGGACCGCTCCTCCCACGGTCTCCCGGACATAGCGGCTGAAATCCGCGGCCGCGTAAGAGATTACGCCCAGGCGGAGGACGATACGGTCCCCATCCGGCGCCGCATCCCGCTCAGCCGAAGGAGTTTTCCCGGCCGGCTTCTTGGAGCCGCAGGCCGCGGTGGAGAAGGCAACCCAGAGAACGGCGGAGAGCAAAGCCGCTTGGCCCGGTCCGCGTCTCCTCCGGCTCATCGTTATTATCTCTATTAAATTCAATTCATTATATTATAACCATATAACTCGTTCAAGACAGTGACGGTTTCATCCAGGACGGCCGGCCCGGTTTCCCGCGTTAGGTGTAGGGTCAGGACTCCCTGCGGAGTCAATGACCCCCGCTGTTTCTTCAGCACCCGCGTGAGACCCGAGAGGTCGGCCAGCGTGGCGGGATGGAATTTGAGGATGAGCCGCGACCCGATCCTGTCGATGGCCTTGATCTTGATTTTCTGAGCAAGGTGTTTAACCGCCCCGTAGCGAAGCAGGGTTTCCACGCTGCCGGGCAGGGGGCCGAAGCGGTCCCGGACTTCTTCCCGGATCTTGTCGATTGCGGCCAGGTTTTCGATCGAGGAAACCCGCTTGTAGAGGTTCAGCCGCAGGTTGATCTGGGGGAGATAGTCCTCAGGGATCCGGATGTCCACGCGGAGGTTGATCTCGCTCTTGACCTCTTCCTCTTTCTCTCCCTTGAGCTCCTTGATCGTCTGGTCGAGGAGCTCCATGAAGTAATCGAAACCGACCGCCTCCATGTAGCCGTGCTGCTCGGACCCGAGGAGATTCCCCGCCCCCCGGATTTCCAGGTCCTTGGCAGCCAGCCGGAACCCGGAGCCCAGCTCGCTGAATTCTTTGAGGGCCTTGAGGCGTTCCCGGGCCAGCGGGGTGAGTTCCGCAAAAGGCGGCACAAGAAAGTAGGCGTAGGCCTGGCGCGAGGCCCGGCCGACGCGCCCCCGCAGCTGGTAGAGCTGGGACAGGCCGAAGATATCGGCCCGGTCGACGATAAGCGTGTTGACGAGGGGAATGTCGATGCCGTTCTCGATGATCGTTGTAGAGATCAGGACGTTCGACCGGCCGCCGATGAAATCGATCATCCGCTTCTCGACGGCCCCGGCGGGCATCTTCCCATGTATATGCACAACCCGGGCCTGGGGGACGAGCTCCGTTACCTTCCCGGCGACCTCCTCGATGTCCTCGATCTTGTTGTGGATGAAATACACCTGGCCCTGGCGGCTGAGCTCCTGCCGGATGGCCGAGGCGATGAGCTTGGCCTGGAAAGGGGCCACCACGGTGTGAATGGCCAGCCTGTCCCTGGGGGGCGTCTCGATCAGGCTGATGTCCCGGAGCCCGGAGACGGACAGGTTCAGGGTCCGCGGGATGGGAGTGGCGGTTAGGGTCAGGACATCGATGTTGGCTTTCATCCTTTTTATCTTTTCCTTGTGGCTCACGCCGAAGCGCTGCTCCTCATCGACGATGAGGAGGCCGAGGTCATGGAACTCGACATCCGCGGAGAGGAGCCGGTGGGTCCCGATGACGATGTCCACCAGGCCTTTCTTGAGGTCTTCGACGGTTCTCCTCTGCAGTCCCGGCGCCTGCAGCCGGCTGAGACCCTCGACCCTCACCGGGAAAAGGATCATCCGGTTGCGGAACGTCTTGAGGTGCTGGCTGGCCAGGACGGTCGTCGGGCAGAGCACCACAACCTGCTTGCCGTCCATGGCCGCCTTGAAGGCGGCCCGCATGGCCACCTCGGTCTTGCCGTAGCCGAC
>DQHV01000295.1 GCA_003524335.1 Candidatus Aminicenantota bacterium
CCGTAGTAGCTCCCGGCGAGCCTTTCGACTCCCTTCTCCGGGCCGAGGTCATGGAAGATGAGGATGGAGGTTCGGCGGGCGTACATCGTCGGCCGGGGCACGAGGCTCAGGTAAACAGGGTCCTCATTGTACTCGCGGTTGATGACCAGCCACAGGTCGATTCCCTCGCGCCGCATGAGCTGGGGGACGATATTATCCAGCCGCCACTTCAGCCATTCATTCATCAGCTGTTCCCGGTCCTTCTCCGGAAGGATGTTCTTATAGTCCTTGGCGTCCGCGATCTCCTGGGCGGCGGCCGAGGATACCCCGGTTATGAGCAGGGCGGCAAAAAGGATCAGACAAAATCGTCGCGAAAACCCAAGATACTTCATCATGACCTCCTAGTTATGGGGACACGATACCGNNATATAGATCCCCGGCTCGTTGCTGAAGGTCATTCCCGGCTGGAGCTTCAGCGTATTCCCACGCACAAGGTAAGGATACTCATGCCCTTCCATCCCGATGCCGTGGCCGAGGCGGTGGGCGAAGTACTTATAATCCGGACCGAAACCGGCCCCCTCGACCACCCGGCGGGCCGCCCGGTCGACGGATTCGCAGGTCGCTCCCGGTTTGACTGCCGTGAGGGCCGCGGCCTGGGCCTTCCTGACAACTTCCCAGACCTTGCGCTGCTTGTCGGTTGGCTGGCCGAAGAAAACTGTCCGGGTGATGTCCGAGCGATAGCCTTCGACAGAACAGCCGCCGTCGACGAGCACCGTATCGCCCTTTTGGAGGTTGCGGACGACCATAGAGCCATGGGGAAAAGCCGTGTTCGAGCCGAACTGGGGTCCGCCGCCGCCGGAGACTCCCATCTGCTGGTGGGCGGCGCTGATAGCCATAGAGAGGTCGCGGGGACTTATCCCTTCGCGGATCTGCTTGAAGCCTTCCCGGTAGGCCAACTTGGTGATCTTGTTCGCCAGGTCCATATAGGCGACCTCTTTGGCCGTTTTGACGCCCCGGCAGCCTTCGGCAACGACGGCTCCATCGACAAGTTCGAGCCCCGACGCATCCCGGCGGAGGCCGTAATAGATGAAGTGCCTCATCGAAGGATCGAGGCCCAGGCGACCGCTGCCGGCACCGAGGTCCTTCATGATGCCCGCGATCAGAGCATACGGGTTCTCGTGTTCTTCCCAGGTCCGGATCTCCTGGCCTTTAGAAATGAGTTCTTCGGCCCTTTTCCGTTCGAAGGCCGGGCATATCCAGATCGGATCCCGTTTTTGACTGTAGACAGCACCGAAGGTCCTTTCGCTCCGCCACCAGTTGACGTTCGAAAAATACAGGAGGTTCGTCCCGCCTTCGAGGAAGAGGCCATCGAGTCTGTGTTCGGCCATGAGTCGGCGGGCCTTTTCGAGTCGGGCGGCGTAGTCTTCTGGCATCAAGGGCTTTACATCCGCTACCATGTTCTGGAGCGGTGACGTCTGGGCTTGGCTGGAACCCGCAAGGACCCTTGATACCCATCCCGAGGCCGCGACGCTCAGTCCTCCGATCTTTAAAAAATGGCGCCGTGTGATCATGGTATCGCTCCTTTTTCTCTCGTCCCATCGTGCTTATTTCTTTTTCGTAGATGGATAGGCCGAAGGATCGTCATGGCGGGATGAAAGAAAGAACGTATACCACCCCGCAAGTCCGATGTCAACGGAAAGTCTCACTTCCGGTTGCCGCGGGCGAGAGACGCAAAGACCCCGGCAAAGCAGAGCGCGGCGAAGATGATGAACCCCGTCCTNNAGTGGCCGAGGCGACACCGTAGAATCTCCTCTCCACCGAGCACATCACGGCGTTCGTGTTGGGCGAGGAGAAGAGGGCGAACCCGAACCCGAGTACGGCTAGGCTGGCGATGATAAAGGCCAGCGCAGAGTCGGCCCTCAGGAAGGCTAAGAGCAGAAGGCCCAGGCTGGAGATGGCCATCCCGAGGGAGGCGACGATGCGGGGTTCGATTTTATCCGATATACGGCCGGCGAACGGCGAAAAAATTGTCATCACAACCGGCTGGGCGATCAGGACGAGCCCGGCGCTCCGCGGGCTCATGCCCTTTAGATATTGAAGATAGAGGCTGACGAAAAAACCGACGGCGAAGGTGGCGCTGTAGTTGATCAGGGCGGCCAGGTTGGAAAAAGCGAAGACCCTGTTTTCGCGGAAGAGTTCGATCCTGAGGAGAGGGTTGTTCGTTCTCATCTCCCGAAGCACGAACCCGGCGGCCAGAAGGATGCCGACCGCAAAAAGCCAGAATCCGCTCTTCTGCGGGAGGCGGGAAAAGCCGAGCATGATCCCGACGAGGGTGAGGCCGTAAAAAGCCGCTCCGAAGAGATCAAATCGCTCGCCTTTTGCTTCCCCCCATTCCCCCTTGAGCATGGCCAGCACAAAAGCGATGATGACCAGTCCGAGGGGGAGGTTGATCAAGAAGATACTCCTCCAGCCGAATTGCTGGGTCAGCAGGCCGCCGAGAACTGGACCCAGGGAGAGGCCCAGATAGGTCGAGGCGGTGTTGATGCCCAAAGCCTTTCCTCTTTGGCCGGGCGGAAAGACCGACGTCAAGATAGCGACACTCGTCCCAAAAATCAGGGCTGCCCCGATCCCCTGGAGGATCCGGAACCCGATTAGGGCCCAGGTCGAAGCGGCCAGGGCGCAGAGAAGGGAAGCGGCCGTGTAGACAAAGATCCCTAAGAGAAAGATCTTTTTCCGGCCGTAGATGTCCGCCAGCTTGCCAAAGGGAACGAGAAAGACGGCGGCCGCCAAAATATAGGCCGTGGCCACCCAGCCCAGCATCACCGCGTCCGCCTTGAATTCCCGGCCGATCGAGG